>SLOH01000004.1 GCA_007132595.1 Waddliaceae bacterium
AAAAATTTACAAGTCGATGAATCATTCTGGCTTGCATTGAATTTTGGATCGATTTTTTCTTGAAATTTGAAAATAGAATCGATCTTAATTATTGATAATTAAGCGAGTGCGTTATTGTCGACTCTTGGTAAAAATTTGATAAATGATAGGTGACAAGAGAGGTTTATTTAATGTGTAAAAATCTACTTTTTGATGATTTCTTTTGCAAGCGTGGGTGTTGAATCAATGGCTATTTATAAAAAAGATTTGAGTCCCGATCCTTTCAAGCAATTTATCAAGTGGTATACGGATGTGCACGATCTCGGGGTTTTTGAGTATGATGCGATGACTTTAGCAACTGCTACCTTAAGCGGCCGTCCGTCTTGCCGGACTGTGTTGCTTAAATCCGTGACAGACGGTTTTATTTTTCATACCAACTATGAAAGTCGTAAAGGGATTGAGCTTGCCAAAAACCCACAGGCTGCCGCTGTGTTTTACTGGAAAGAGGTGGGGCGACAAGTCAGAATCGAGGGGAGAGTGACAAAAATTTCAAGAGAAGAGTCTGCTGCCTATTTTGCAAGGCGTCCGCGTGAAAGTCAGATTGGAGCGGTTGCTTCTTTCCAGGATCGCCCACTTTCTTCAAGAGAGGAGCTTGAAGAGGCATTTGTCCGTGTCTCCTCCCGTTATGAAGATCAGGAGGTGCCGATTCCTAACTATTGGGGAGGGTACAGCTTGATTCCGGAATGTTTTGAGTTTTGGGAGGCACGGGAGCATCGTTTACATGATCGATTTGAGTATACCAAATCGTCTAATGGATGGGTGATCCAACGTTTAAGTCCATAACGAAAGGTCTGAAAAACCTATAGTAACTCAAGAAATAAACTGTGAACAAGAGAAGAGTCTGTGAGCTCAGGGTGAAATGTTGCACCCAGTAAATGATTTTGGCGAATTAAAACAGGTTTTTCTTCGTGGGAGAGAAGAACTTCGATCTGATCGGAATAATTTTGAATGACGGGTGCGCGGATAAATAGTGCCGGAATGTTTTTTGCCTTCATCTCAAGCAGAGTCGAAAAGGAGTGAATTTGACTTCCGTAACCATTTCTTTCAACGGTGATATCCATGGCGCTTAGGGTTGTCATATCCGAATTAACGACCGTTTTTGCAAGTAAGATAAGTCCGGCGCAGGTCCCAAAGACCGGGCGTGATTTGGCAAACTCAGTGACTGGGTCCATTAGATTTTGTCGAATGAGATGCCGGCTCATTGTCGTGGACTCGCCTCCGGGAATGATCAAACCATCGCATTTTTCCAGATCTTCTTTGGTTCTCACCAAAAGAGGTGTCGCATTGAGTTTTTGAATTTTTTCAAAATGCTTTGCAAACGCGCCCTGGAGACTTAAAATCCCAACCGTCTTTTTCACTACCACCCTCGAGTCGCCATCTGCTCTTCTTTTTTCAGCATGCGGATCTCTTTTCCCGGCATTGCGCCCAGTAGGCCGGCTGATATTTTTGCAAGCATTTCAGGGTCATTATAGTACGTTGCAGCTGCGACAATTGCCTTTGCTCGATTCTCCGGGTCTTCAGATTTAAAAATGCCGGATCCGACAAATATCGCCTCGGCACCAAGCTGCATCATGAGCGCTGCATCGGACGGGGTGGCAATTCCACCTGCTGCAAAATTGGGGACTGGAAGCTTGCCTGTTTCTGCGACTTGCTTGACTAGGTGAAAGGGGGCGCCCAATCGTTTAGCTTCAGCCATTAATTCAGATGGGTCGAGTTGGGTGAGAATGTTAATCTCTCGCTTCACTTTTCGCATATGACGAACCGCCTCTACCACGTTCCCGGTGCCGGGCTCTCCCTTGGTACGGATCATCGATGCTCCCTCTCCAATTCGTCTCAGGGCCTCGCCAAGGTCGCAACAGCCGCAAACAAAGGGGATGCGAAAGGCGTCTTTATCAATATGATGTTGTTCATCTGCAGGTGTAAGTACTTCACTTTCATCGATGAAGTCAACGAATAGCGCTTCGAGTATTTGCGCTTCAACAAAGTGTCCAATTCGACATTTAGCCATGACCGGAATGGTCACTGCCTCTTGAATTTTTTGGATCAACTCCGGGTTTGTCATTCGTGCAACGCCGCCTTGCTCGCGAATTTCAGATGGAATGCGCTCAAGCGCCATCACAGCTGTGGCCCCCGCTTCTTCTGCAATTTTCGCCTGCCCGGGCGTTGTGACATCCATGATGACTCCGCCCTTCAACATTTCTGCAAGACCTACCTTTAATTCAAATGATCCTTTTTCGGTCGAATTTTCTTTCATTTTGGAACCTCTTCTCACAGTTGATTAAATGGATTAGTTGCTTGATTAAAGAGCCCGCCTTGCTTACGTCTTTTGAGTTCACGACGAATAGAAAAGAGCAGATCTTGGTCAAATTCTTTGTTTGCAGCCCAGATCAAAAACTCTTGAGGGACATCTTTCATTAAACGTCCCTTGTAAGGGCCAAGGGGCATAATTTTAATTGGAACCGGCTTCTCCAGGCGAGAAAATAGCTGCTGGGTTGTTTGAAACTTTGTAATGAGCCGCTTAAATACTTCGATATTTACTTGTACATCGGCCATTGCTCGATGCGCATCGGGATGCGGAATATTAAAGTGTTGACATAGCATAGCAAGCGAATTAGTCGGACACTCTCCATATAATCTAGCCAAGCGCAACGTGTCGATGAGCGGGTTATTTGACAGGCGGCTTTGTACCTTTTCTCTTTGAGCTTCTGCACTTAGCACTTCAATGTCATGTCGAATCCCGTGGCCGATGATAATATCTCTTCCGATGAATTTTAGAAACTGGGGGAGGACGTCTTTAATGGGCGGCTTGTTTGCGACCATTTCATCGCTAATATTGTGGATCGCTTGAGACTCGGGAGGAATTGGGCAGTTTGGATTGACCAGGCACTCCATTTGATCTAGAGGGCCGTTTAAAGTAAAACGGACAGCAGCTAATTCGATGATGCGGTCGTTATGAGGATCAAGCCCGGTCATTTCACAATCGAGGCAGGTAAATACTTGTTTATCGAGTCTAGTCATTGGTTTCGTCCGCAATCGCCTCGTTTATAAAACTAATCAAAGTGTCTCGCCCTATTTTTTTTGGCACAGAGTATAGCACGTAGTGGAGATTTTCGAGGTTAAATGTTTTAAGAATATGGTCAACATACTGTTTTCTTTGCGCCTTTGTGACCTTATCAGCTTTGGTGATGACTAAGATAACGGCTTTATTTGCATCTACAATCCATTGCATCATTTGAAGGTCGTCTTCATTGGGGGTGCGGCGAATGTCTAAGAGAAAAAGGATGAGATTAAGCTCGTCTCGTTTTTTAAGATAAGCACTGACAGATCGACCCCACTCTTCCTTTTGTTTCTTCGGCACGTTGGCCCATCCGTAGCCAGGAAGGTCGACAAGAGAGAGTCTTTCGTCAGCACAGAAAAAGTTAATCAGTTGTGTTTTTCCGGGGACTGAAGATATCTTTACCAACCGTTTTGATCCGAGCAAATTTGCAAGAAGGCTGGATTTTCCTACGTTGGAGCGCCCGACAAACGCAATTTCCGGAAAATTGTGCTTAGCGTACCCTTTAGGTGCTAAAGCGGAGGTCACAAATGTCGCTTCTTTAAAGGGATACTTTTTCATCTAAACAATATTTCTTTGTGGTTCTTGAGCGTTGATCGTGATTTCACGCGTACTTGGATTGTTTGTGTGGGATATGCGCACCTCGATTCGCTGGCTTGGCAAAAGTTCTTTGATTCTTTCGGGCCATTCAACACAGACGATCCCGCCTGAATGTAAAAACTCATCAAATCCCAAACTGAGAAATTGCTCATGATTTTCCAGACGATACAGATCAAAATGATGGATGGGACACTGCCCCTCATAACTGTTAAGGTAGACAAAGGTTGGACTAAGGACTTTCTCAGCGCTTGTATCCGTTAATTCTTGGATAAGACTTTTGATAAATGTTGTTTTTCCGGCTCCTAGATCGCCGTAGAAGCAAATCACATCTCGATTTTTCAGTGTGTGAGCAAATTGTTTTGCAATACTTTGCGTTTCTTTCGCGCTTTTTGTTGTTATCATAGATATGGGCTTATTCAAGCCAAGATGCGACAGTAGAGGTAAACTCTTCTTCTTCTGCCATCGCTTCGACGAAAGAAGTCACTTTTTCTTCGTTAAGCTGTTCCTGGATAAACTCTAGAAATCCGTCTTCAATATTGAAACGGTTTTGGTTTTGAACCTCGACTAGAGACATTGGCTTGAGGTAATTTTCTTTAAAATCTTTGACAACAGCCCCACGGCTGTTGAAAATTTTTCCATTCATCAACGAAGAGTAGACAGTTTTAGTGATCGGCTCTCGTGTGGTTTCTTTAGAAATGTAGTTTTCGATTACTTTGGGGTCTTCAGAGATGAAGAACCGCTTGACTCGAAGCCCACCGACGCGTTCTGTGTTTTCAGGGCATTTTGAAACCCAGTCATAGATCGCATCCTGAGGATTGGGATGGGTGTTGTCTCCGAAGACTTTTCCTGTAAACGGGCAAATATATATTCTCTTAGTTTCTTCGTTTACACTTTTTTGCCCGAGCGAGATTTTTATTTCAGCGTGATGCCAAAGAGTTTCCTTCTCCTCTAAATACTTCACCGCATCGTCAGCACTTTTGAAAATCAACTTTTCCTTAGGAAAGACAACAGGTTGAATGTTAAATGTGTTTTCTATAAAAGCAAGGTAAGTGTTTACAAGTTCAGCGGAAGGATTGTCTCGCAAATACTTGGAAAGTGCATTTTTGCAGTTTTCGGTGATGACAGCCTTTCCCATATTGACCTCAAGTTAAATGAATTATAAGTGTAATATGTTATCCTTAAAGATGTTTTATTGTCAATGTTAACTATTAAAGAGCACAAGGTCTTAGGCTATGAAAAAGTCATTGAGGGAATCAATCCTGAAGCGAATCTTCATTGTTTTATCGCCATTCATAGCACAAGACTTGGGCCTGCGCTTGGAGGCACGCGCATCTATCCTTACCATAGTGTCGATGCTGCTCTTGAGGATGTCTTAAGGTTGTCAAAAGGAATGACGTATAAGTCATCGGTTGTACGGATTGGGCTTGGAGGTGGAAAGAGTGTGATCATCGCCGATCCGAAAACGGAAAAGTCAAAGGAACTTCTTTACGCATTTGCTGAGGTTGTAAATTACCTGAATGGGGAGTATTTGGCAGCAGAAGATGTCGGAAGCGACACTGAAGATATGATGGTCATTCGGGAAAAAACGCCTTATGTTGCCGCTCTTCCAATTGAAACAAGTAGCGGCGATCCGAGTCCCTATACTGCAAGAGGAGTTTTTAAGGGAATGCAGGCAGTTGCCGACCATTTATGGGGTCACCCCTCTCTTCGAAATAAAAAAATCTTGATTCAAGGAATGGGTCATGTTGGATCGAAACTGTCTCGCATTCTGTTTTGGGAAGGAGCTGAACTCATCGTTTCTGATGTAGATAAAGAGTCTCTTCACCAGATATCGATTTTAGAAGGGGCCCGGGAAATTGATCCTGAACAGGTATTTGATATCGAATGCGATATTTTTTCCCCTTGCGCTCTGGGGGGGATTTTAAACCAAGAGACAATTCCAAGACTCAAATGCAAAGCTGTTGCAGGCTCAGCAAACAATCAGCTAGAGCAAGTGGAGGATGGGCTGCGTCTGTATCAAAGAGGGATTCTTTACGCTCCCGATTTTATCATAAATAGCGGTGGAATCATTAACGCGTCTGACGAATATGAGCCAAATGGCTATGACCCTAGATTTTCAAGGGATAAGGTCAATGGAATTTATGACACGTTGATTGAAATCTTTCAGCGTTCAAAGGCACAGCGCAGGCCGACAGATGTAATCGCGATGGAACTTGCCGAGTCTTACTTAAAAGACGGGATCGGCAAGCGCACGCATCCGATCCATTTGGGCGATTAGAGAGCCTGAAGCAGAAAAAGAGTTAAGTGTAATCTTAAGAAACCTGCAAGTTTTTCAGAGGTTCCTTTACAGAGTTCTTCACATAATCATAATAATGGCGTATAATCTATCGCATGCAACCGATAAATAAAATTTTAAAAGAAAAATTCTGTGCTGCTTGTCAAGCGGCAAACTTTCCTTCTTGTTCGATTGAAATTGTCACAAGCAGTAAAGAGCAGTTTGGTCACTACCAGTGTAACGCTGCGATGCCCCTTGCGAAAGAGCTCAAGATGCCGCCTAGGCAGATTGCTGAGAAAATCGTTTCAAACGTGGAAAAAGGGGACGAAATTCACAAGCTTGAAATTGCAGGACCCGGCTTCATTAATATCACTCTATCGCCGGACTTTCTGAGCCGGCAGATGAATGTAATGAAAAACAGCGAAACCCTTGGGGTTCCTGTTCCTAAAACGCCTGAAAAAGTGATTGTTGAATTCTCTTCTCCCAATATTGCAAAAGAGTTGCATGTTGGCCATTTACGCTCGACAATTATCGGCGATTCCATTGCCCGTCTATTTGAATTTATGGGGCAAGATGTGCTCAGGCTCAACCATATCGGTGATTGGGGAACGAGTTTTGGGATGTTGATTGCGCACTTGAAAGAACTTGCGCCGGAAGTGATTGAAGGGAAAGAGACGCCGGGTTTGCTTCAGTTAGAAAATTGGTATAAGGAAGCTAAAAAACGATTTGACGACGATCCGGCATTTAAAAAAACGTCCCGGCTGGAAGTTGTCGCACTGCAAAGCGGAGAGCCGCGTGCTCGCCAGGCATGGGAAGTGATCTGCAATATTTCCAGGAAGGCGTATCAAGAGATCTACGATCTTCTGGATGTGAAACTAAATGAGCGCGGCGAGTCTTTTTACAACCCGATGTTGCCCCAAGTGATCGATGATTTGGAAGAAAAAAATATTGTTCAAATTTCAGATGGAGCGAAGTGTCTCTTTTTAGAAGGGTTTGTCAATCGGGAGGGCAGTCCCTTGCCGATGATTATCCAAAAGTCAGACGGAGGATATAATTACTCTACAACAGACTTGGCGGCGATCAAGCACCGGATTCGAGAAGAAAAAGCAGACCGCATTATTATTGTTACAGACGCGGGGCAAAAGCTGCACTTTAAAATGATTTTTGCCGCTGCGGAAAAAGCCGGTTATCTCGACCCGAACAAAGTTCAAACCGATCATGTCCCCTTTGGACTTGTCCTTGGAACCGATGGAAAGAAATTTCAAACACGCTCAGGTAAAACGGAAAAATTAATTGATCTGCTAAATGAAGCTGTTCGCAGAGCAGAATTGATTATCAGTGAGCGCACGCGCGATATTCCGGAAGAGGAAAAAAAAGCGCTTGCCAGCTCGCTTGGCATTGGAGCGATTAAATACGCCGATCTCTCATGTCATCGCATGAGTGACTACACCTTCAGCTATGATCGGATGCTGCAGTTTGAGGGAAATACCGCGGCATTTATGATGTACTCTTATGTTCGGATTCAGGGAATCAAGCGTAAGATTGGAAAAGAGATCAATGCGAGTGAAAATATTCATCTTGCCCACCAGGCGGAAATTGCCTTGGGACTGCACCTACTTCGATTCTCTGAAGTGTGCGTTCAGATGGCTCTTGAACTTCTTCCTAACCGGTTGACAGAGTATCTCTATCTTTTGGCTGAGAAATTTAATGCGTTTTATCGTGACTGTCCTGTCGGAGGAAGCAAAGAGGAAGCTTCTAGGCTTCAATTATGTGAGCTGACGGCTCGTGTCTTAAAGCAGGGTTTGTCAATTCTTGGGGTGAAAACTGTCCCGAGGATGTAACGACCTTGGGAGCCTTACCCTCGCTATTTAATATGTCAATGATTCGATCAAAGACTTTATCTGAAAAGAGAATCCCACTGTGTCCGGCATCTTCAACTAAATGCACATTCGGCGATTTTTCGGGAAGTGAACATCTTGCTGATGAGTGAGGAAACACAACCAGATCGACTGTTGATGCAAAGTGATGGAATTTAATGGATGTGGCACTGTGGATTTTTTCACTTAACCCATTTAAGTACTTACTCCCTGGTCGCATTTCATGCGCGCATCTGCCGGGGCTTAAATACGCCATGCGAGTCCCTTCTAAAGGAGAGGCGAGTGTGATCACTTGAATTTTATTTTTAAATTCATCTCTTTCCGCTAGCTCCAGCCCCACTTGCGCAGCTGTGATGCCGCCCATGGAGTGGGCAAGAAAAATCGCGCCATTTTCTTTGATATAATGTTTGTAATCTCTGATTAAGATCTTCATCTCTTGATTATACAGACTGATCGAGGCCCAGGTTTTAGACTTTGAGAAGCTGATAAAGGGGTGCCCGGCTTCTGTGACTCTTTCTCTGCAGTAGGTCCAAATGGAGCTGTTGCTGTAATGTCCATGGACACCGATCACAAGCGGCAAATTCCCCTTAAGCTCCTGAGGAGGAGTGTTTCTTTCTTCATCCCTGATAAGATTGATCGAGTATAAGAAAAGATAGAGTAGGAGTTCTTTTGTGGCTCCTTTAATCCAATGAATTGGACGTTGAAGAGTTTTGGGTAGATAAGGCACTACAAATTTATCGAATAAAAGGGAGCCAAGAATGACAGAAGATGTAATCAGAAGATTTGTTCCGACAATCCCGATTAATCCGCAGATCACAAGAACAGCAAGGGCAACTTCTGTGACTTTGCGAGCGATCCTAATAGAGTCCGCTAGGCGAATTTTGGATACTTTATTTTTAATTTCAGCCACGTTCAGAACCTCTGAGAAGTTCAAACCTCGATAGGAATCAGTAGTGGCAGGAAGTTGTACGCTCATAATTCAAACTCTGGATTTGCTTCTAGTATGCATTCTGCTTCAATTCTTCGTTGAAGGAGAGTCGCATATACGATGGCAGATACAATTGCAACAATGTTGCCAATAATCGGAATTGTCTCGATTAATCCTAGAGTGACATTTTTGACTCCCCATCCGAGCTGAGTTGCCAATTGGTCATCGAATTTCCGATATAATATCAACTTTGCAAGACAATTCAGTATTTGGGTAATGCCGGTTGTCACTTTTATCCAAGCAAATGTTCTTCCGATTAGTGGAATCGAAGAGGCAGTCGAAAGAACAGCATTGAATGCTAGTTGTTTGTCTGAAATAAAATGGGGATTTATCTGTACCATATTCAATATTCAATTTGTTAATAGGCAACGATAACAGTAAAATATTAAGGTTGTATTAATTTTTGGGAATCAATGGTATTGATGATTTGATCGTAGACTCTATCAGACAATAGAAGGCCTAAGTGGCCAAGCTCATCAAGGGTATACGTTTTGTGATTACCTTCACTAGATGATCGCGTAGAAGATCTGTGTGGAACGATGCAGTCGACTTCCGATCCAAAATGGTGAAAATCAACTGTCTCTTCCGCTTTTGTGATTTCTTCGTTAAGTTCGTTCAAATATGGAGAATTGCTTTGCATTTCACGTGCGCACTGTCCAATGCCGATTTTGGCAAGACCCGTTCCTTGCAGAGGGGATCCGAGTGTGATCACTTGAATTTTATTTTTAATTTCCGGATTTTTTTGCATTAGAACTGCCGCCTTGCAAGTGGCAACGCCTCCCATTGAATGACCAAGCAATACGACCCCATTTTCCTTAATATATTCAAAATACTTTCCAGAAAGTGCTTGTATTTGCTCGGCATATCGATCGATTGACCCGAACAGACTGCTTTTTGTAAGGGTTACAAAGGGCAATCCGGCGTTTTGGAGCCGTCTTTTTCCATATATCCAAGCTGAGCTGTTATGGAGATAGCCATGCGCTGCAATCACAAGAGGTTTTTTTTCTTTAAGATCCCGCATATCCGGATTATTTTTCTCTAAACGAATGAAGTAGGTCGGGATAAAAATCGGGAGGGTCAACATTTCTAGACTCGTTGCCTTTATCCAGGAGATGACACGTTTAGCTTGAAGAGGGAGCTTCGACTTTGCGCATTCAGCAAGCAATAAAGAGCCGAGTACTGCAGATGAGAGAATTAAAGAGGCTGTGCCGATGATCCCAATTGCCCCTAAAGTCACCAGTACGACAAGTGCAACTTCAGCCACTCGCAATGAAACCTCAAGAATTTGTGAAAGGCGGATGCTTTTATCTCGTCCCTCATCTTTTGGCAAGAGGTGGGTGCTTGAGAGAGTTCCTGGATTATCAATACGTTGACTATCACCGATATTCATAAGAAATACTTTCCTTTATTAATTTTTTAAAATAAATTTTATCATGCGTTTATTAAGATCTTATAAATTCTATTGTAAACTTCATCGGAAAATAGAATCCCCATGTGACTGATACCGTCTATTTGATGAATGTTTTCCCATGTTTTAGGTAAAGCGTGCGGAGAGATCAGGTCTGCTTGCGATATAAAGTGGTGGATAATGGATGGAGTCTGTTGAACGTCATAGATTAAACGAGATAAATACTTAGACTCTCTTTCCATTTCATTCGAACACTTTCCAATTGCAATCTTCGCAAGGTATGTTCCTTGAAGAGGGGATGCAAGGGTAATAACATAGACTTTAGACTGGAGGTTTGGGTGATTTTTATGGAAACGCGCAGCAGCTGCACATGCGGCAAGACCGCCCATCGAATGACCAAGAAAGAGAACGCCATTTTTTTTAATGTACGGAAAATATTCTTTGGAAAGAGAGAGGATCTGGTTTGAGAATTGACGAATGGACTCAGTGCGTTTAGATTGGGTGAGTGTAATAAAAGGAAAACCGGCCTTTTCAAAATATTTCTTACCGTAAACCCAAGCCGAGCTGTTATGATAGCAGCCGTGGGCAGCAATGATTAGGGGGGTTTCACCACTTATTGTTGGTTTTGGATTTCCTTTCTCTAGGCGATAAAAATAGATTGAGCCAAAAAATAGGAGAGTTAAGACCTCCCTTGAAAGCCCCTTAACCCAATTGACTGCTCGCCTCGCATTAATCGGCAAGCGAGGCACCGCAAATTGATCAATGAAGAGCCAGCTTAGTGTGATTGTTGAGATATCAAAGGGGTTGATTTTCCTGTGTTTGACTATTTTTTTGACAACTATAAGAGCAAGAGCGATTTTAAGGACTCGAGCAGATATCTTGGCAACTTGAGAAATTGTGACCATCTCTTTTGGAAGAGAGGGAGAGGAGTATTCGGAAGGAGAGCAGATTGTCATACTTCTACACTCTTTCCCGATAGATTTCAGAGAAAATTTCTTTTGAAAAGAGTAAGGCTGTATGTCCGATGCCGGATTTTAAAGTGATTTTTGAATCTGAAAGAGGAAGGGATCTGATAGAAGAGGAGTAAGGGATAACTAAAAGATCGGTTGTATTTCCTACGTGGTGAAAGTGAATCTCCTCTTCATGATCCTTGATTTGTTTCAAAAGATTTTGCGTATAAATCGAGCGCGGATGCATCTCTTTGGCGCACTGTCCAAGCCCAATGTAGGCACTGTAAGCGCCTTCTAAAGGAGATCCTAGTGTGACGACTGTGATTTTACCCGACAGATTGGGGTCAGTTTTTAGTAACTCAATTGCCGCTTTAGATGCGGCTAGCCCTCCCATCGAATGACCGAGGAAAATGACCCCATTTTTTTCAATGTAGCCAAGGTACTGTTTGGCAAGAGAAACAATTTGATCTGTGTAAAGGTCAATTGAGCCGCCAGCCTTTTTTTTTGTCAGAGCGGCAAAGGGAACGTTTCGCTTATTAAACCAGCGTTTGGCAAAAAACCATGAGGAGGAGTTGTGCATGTAACCGTGGGCGCCAATGATCAGCGGGGATGATCCTTTAAGCTTTGACGGCACGGGATTTCTCTTTTCTAAATTATAAAAATAGAGAGTGATGAAAAAACTGAAGAACGACCCGGTGAGAACCCCGAGCAGGGCGATCATGAG
>SLOH01000038.1 GCA_007132595.1 Waddliaceae bacterium
AACAGCCGTCTTGACTGCAAACAACTCCAGACTCCCCAAGCTTCTCACTCTCTAGCCAAACCCCTCGATTTTCATCAATGTGCAGCTTTCCGCTCGCAATCAACGCAAGCGCTTTTTTCACCGCTGGCAGATCGCTTTGCACCTTCTGCTTTTCCTGATGCAGCTTTGCCTTCTTTTTTGTGAGAGGAACCCCTTCTGTGTACTCCACAAAAGGACCTGAGACAAGAATCGGCCCGGTATCTAACTGACTATCGACCAAAAATACTGTCGAGCGTGTGCGTCTCTCCCCGGCTTCTAAGGCATCGAAGACAGCGTGCGCTCCTTTGTACTTTCTCTCCCCTCCTTGATCCTTAACAGTAAGATCTGAAGGGTGAACATTCACAATCGAATGGGGAAACGCGGCAAGTAAAGGCGAGTAGATCACCCGCATATAGTTGGCAAGAAAGATCAAATCGATTTGAAAATCCAGTGCTTGCAGTCTTTTGACACTTTCTTGATCATAGGCAATGCGCGTCTTTTCATCCTTGATGTCATCGACCCCCCTTTCCCTAAAGAACTCTTTAAAGTCATTGCGGATGACCGGAAGACCTGCTGTCCTTCCAATGTCTTCAAATCCACAAGGTTTATCAACTAAAAGTGCGCGGATGGAAAAAAGATTCCCAAGCTGCTTCTCTGCCTTTAAAAGGCCAAGCAGATTAACCCCCGGACCCGATCCAAAAACAACGACATTCATCGGACGGTTATTTTTTGGGGTGAAGATCTGTTTTGGATGCTCCATTTAATACCTGACAACAAGTTCATCGTCTTGAACGGAAATGATCAATTTACCCTTAACCCTCTCCCTTTCTGATCTAACAACATCTTTAATTAAAGAGGTCATCAAATTGTCAATTTTTCTGCAAAATCCGCGCATCCCAAACCTGAGATCAAAATCTTCTCTTGCAAAATGGTCCACCAGAGCCTGCGTCCAGTGAAGCTCAATGGCGGCTTGCTCTTGCAGCCGTTTTTTTATGCGTTGAAGATGAACTTTCGCAACCTTGGGAAGCAGTTTTTTCGTCAAAGGCTGAAAGGGAACAATCGCATCAAATCGATTACAAAGCTCCGGACTAAATGCTTTGACTAAAAGTGGGTTCAATACATTAAGCACCTCTTCCTCTTTTGTCAATCTCTCCCCGGCCAAGTCAAAAAGCGTATCAGAGCCGATATTCGAGGTCATAATAAAGATCGCTTGAGAACAGTCGACACGTTTACCTCGCCGATCGAGAATCGTTCCGCTATCGAGTATCTGAAGCAAGAGCTTTTGAACATCGGGATGCGCCTTTTCAAGTTCATCAATGAGAACAACTTTTCTCGGGTCTTGAAGAAGCGGCTCGGTCAAAAGCCCGCCGATTTCGTTTCCTTCATACCCTAAAGGGGCGCCAATGAGATTAGAGACTGTATGCGATTCTTTATATTCCGATCCGTCGATACGAATAAATTTATTCTTATCATTAAAAAGAAAAGAGGCAATATTTTTCGAGAGTTCTGTTTTTCCAACTCCTGTCGATCCGACAAATAGAAATACGCCCCAAGGCCGATTCAAATCCAGCAGCCCAAGCCGATACGAACAAATTCTATCGGCAACAATTCGAATGGCGTGATCTTGTCCGACAATATTTCCCTTAATTCTTTGAATAAATTTTTTTTCATCGAATACTGTCGCATCTTTTAAGTCATCAGCCGGAACCTTCGCAATTGTAGAGACATACTCAAGAACTTCTTCTTGAGTGACACATCCTTGTCCATGTGAAAGAAAGTACCTCGAGATGCATCCCTGAATTAGATGAATCGCTTTCATAGGAAAGGGGGATCTGCGCTCATATTTATCTGCGAGTTTAACAGCGCAATCGATCGCATCGTCATCAATATCCACCTTCAAATCGATCGGATTTCGAGTCACATAATCTCGGACAATTTCTTGCACATCCTCAATTGGCAACTCATTAACCGAATATGGAACAAAACTGTACTTTGAAAGCAACTTTTGAACGGTCTGAATTTTTTCCTCTTTGGGATCATCGCTGATTGATCCGATCAAAGGGATCGGTCTTTTAAATATTGTCTGCGCGTATTCTGTCAGAGAGTCGCAGAGCATGAGTTTTTCAATGTTTTGCAAATAAAGAATTTGCTTTTGATCTGCATAGACATATTCTGCTAACGTTTGGAACGTTTTTAGCAGCTCATCATTTGGGGTTTGCGCGATGAGCTCATGGCAATCGATCGTTACGATTTTTCGGTTTTTCAAAGCCGGTGCCTTCGAGACTTTTGCAATCAGAGACTCCTTTCCAATCCCACGCGGTCCAATCAAAAGCGGGCGCATTCCCTCTTTGGGTTGAAGGATCATGCTAAGTACCTCAAAAGCCTCTTTCTCTCTACCGATCATCTGTTTGCTCGGAAGGGCTTTCAAAATGGTTACAGCTTCCCTCTCAACGCGCTCTTCGCAGGCTCGCCTCAAACGCCTGCGTTTTCTTGGGCGTAAGTCCCTCTCCACACCAGATTCTACAGAAGATATTAACGACATCAGCCCCTCACCTTGATTTTAAGTAAAATCTTTACTTTACTTTTGATACCATTTCTTTTAAATCAAAAATTACTCATTCATCAATCCTGAAAAAAAGTTGCATAAAGCCTTTTCGGGAACAACTTGGAGATTGCTTATATGAACCCGATCGAACAAGTCTCATCACCTTCATCTTCTTCTAAGCCAATGCAGATTTTAGGAAAGAGAAAAAGGGAGGAAAGAATTAAAAAGTTTGCGCAAAATAAAATTTTAAAAATCAATCAAATGCGTCCGGTTGAGATGTCTAGAGAAGATGCGTTTGAACTTGGAATGGCCACGCAACGGTTAATGGCAGTCCAATCCCTCTTACAATCATCAAAGGAAGGCTCTGAAGTCGCTCTAAACGCACTTGGAATCCAGCAGGTAAATGATTCACCGAATATTGACTCTCGCATAAAGTACCAGCTACATCACCTACAACTTTTATTAAAAAACATAAGAAGAAAACAGCTCGCTTTTGATTTTGCACGAGAGATTG
>SLOH01000156.1 GCA_007132595.1 Waddliaceae bacterium
ACTTCAGATCCTCTGGGTAAGGAAGTGGCATGCGTCTGCATCCGTTACGACCTTGCGGGAAATAAGGTCGGGGAAGTCATTGATAACAAAACAGTGATCTTATGGCAGTACGATTGCATGAATCGAATGATTGCTCGAATAGAAGATGGCCTAACCACTTCCTACTCTTACACACCGGACGGCGCTCTCGCCTCGACGACCCATCCAAACGGGGTCACTATTTACTATGAGTATAATGATCGAGGCGCGATGACCGCCCTATACTCAAGCGATGGGACTGTCAACTATACGATCTCCTATGACTTAAACAACAAACCGATTCAATTGCTCGATCAGACGACAAAAGAGGTTTGTAGCAGACGCTACGATACGCAAGGGTATTTAGTGGAAGAGATCTTTCCCTCCGGAGCAAAGATGCAGTATCGAAATGATCTAATGGGGCGGCGTCAAGAGACAGTTCTTCCCGATGGCTCTAAAATTCACTATACATATACTCCCTGCCATCTCAAAACAATCACCCGCCTAAGTAAAGAGGGAGAAATTCTATACTCTCAAGATTTCTTCTATGACAAAAAAGGAAGACTCACCCACACAAATTCACCGAAACTTCAAGGAATTGTCAAGTATGCATACGATGAAAAGGGGCGAATCTGCGGAATTGACTCTAAGGCTTACTGTCAATCTCTTAAACGCAATGGAGAGGGGCAGGTCGTTTGTGTCACGACAAACAATCAAGAGGAGCGCATTTCCTACTCTCCCTCCGGAGAAATTGAAACCGACACAAAGAGCCACTTAAAGGGTCTGTATGATACAAACGGGAATTTAATCAAAAAAAAAAAAAATCGCTACACCTACGACGCCTTAAATCGCCTGATCGAAGTGAGAGTCGATGAGAAGAAAACAATTCGCTACACCTACGATTTTCTTGGTCGCAGATTAAGCAAAGAGGTTGGCTCTCAAAAAGAGTATTACCTATATGACGATATGCACGACATCGGGACGCTGGATTCCAACAATACTCTCATTCATTTCCGCCTGCTGAATCCACAGACAGGAGTGGCGCAAGCCATCGCATTTGAAACAGAAACAGAGCGGTTTGGCGTCATTAATACGCTCTTTTGCTCAGTCGGCTGCATCATTGATTCCTCCACAAAACAGCCGAGAGAAACATATGAATATAGCCCGTTTAAACAAGAAAATAGAGCAGACCTCACTCCATGGCGCTACAAGTCAAAAAGGGCCGACCCTGACACAAAGCTCATATTTTTCGGGAAGAGAGATTACGCCCCCCACCTTCGAAAGTGGACAACAAAAGACCCTCTTGGCCATTTTGAAAGCTCTGATCGCTACTGCTTTTGTCTTGGCAATCCATTAAACTATCATGATCTTTTTGGCGGCTTTTCCTTTTCCGATGTGTGGCATATTCTATCAAATGGCACTCACTTTATTTATGACTCTCTCCAAAGAAACTTTAATCTTTTTCGCGATCAGTTCGGTTATATCGAAAATACTCAAACCCAATTTGATGAACTTGCCAAAGCCGTTTTTGGTAGTGGATTTCTCCAACTCAGCGGGTATTTCCAAGACTCTTCTGAAGCTGGGATATTCGGTGAGGGAGAGCTCAGCGACAAGGTACGGATCACGCTTGTGAATGGCATTATGAATGCGCGTTTGGATTATAAAAACAATCTCGATGTTCTTAGCCATTTGCACGGAGGGATGAACATCCACTACATCTTCGACTCCTCTTCCGGGTGGACCCATGACATGATCAAGGCGATTTTTCTCAAAGCCGGCTATGTGACAAATGAAGCAAAATTACTCGCTCTAACCTGGAAGAAACTCATTAAAGAGATGGGAGGAGTCGACGGGGGTGGTCTTATCATCCACTACGCGCATAGTTTAGGAGGCTGCGTCACACAAACAGCTGGCCACCTCCTCACCCCTGAAGAGAAAAAAATGATCCGTGTCATCACCATTGCTTCCGCTGCATTTTTTCAAGACAATGAATTTGAAAGCATCACACACTATATCAGTAATCGAGATGTCGCCTTTTTCCTGAGCCCCTTTGAATCGATCAAATCCTTTTTCAATATAAACAACCATATTCAATGGGTCAGTTCCGTCAATAATAAATTCCCATTTATCGACCACTTTATTCTCGGTCCGACGTATTACAAAGTCTTTCATATGCTAAGCGAGCAGTTTCAAGAGACGTATTTGCGTTAATTTAAAGCGCCCGCTCATATGTCACTGACTCCGATTGGCAACGGAAAAGATAGAGGCTTCCCATCATACAAAAAATCGCTCCGATCCCAAGCACGTAGACAGCACCAAAAAAATTTAAGAGCAGCCCCCCGATGAAAGGGACAACGCAGCCTCGAAGCCCGACTGTTAATACATTGATGGCGCTGTAGCTTGAACTGTCCTCATCCTTAGAAAAATATGGACCTGACATATGCCAGCTAAGCTCGCTTCCGGACTGCATAATTCCATACAGAAGATAGGCAATATAAAGAAAGCTGAGCTGGACGCCTGCAAAAAACAGTAAAATAGGGAAAAAGGCGGCAAGAAGTGCAATCATTGCGCTAAAAAAATAGATATTCACCCTCTGAAATAAGCTAGTCCAAAAAGGCGAGGAAATGGCAAACCCAATTCCCTTGCAAAGGCCAAGCGCAAGGAGCATCTCTGTATAAGAGAGCTCTAAAACATCGACAAAGTAGAGAGAGAGAGCCGGGTGTAAAATCATCAGCCCCGCTCCTCCTAACATAAACCCTTTTAAGTACATTTTAAAATCCGGACGATCTGAAAGGATCGCTTTTGAGCGCGACCACGGATTGATCACATGCTCACGAAAAGACTTTCCGACCTTGCGTCTGTCCTCTGTCACCTTTGGGATTTTTTTAATAAACAGAGTAGAGATAAGTGCAAGAAGAGCGGAAAGTGGGAACATCCATTGCCATGAAACCTGGTCGCTGTCCAAAAAACTACCCATCACAAAAGGTAACAGGGCTGCGCCTAAATACTCAAGAGTGCTTCC
>SLOH01000003.1 GCA_007132595.1 Waddliaceae bacterium
AATATTTGCTAAGGAGATTATGCAATGATTTGTAAACACAAGACAGTTTCATGCGTCCTAATGGTCGGACGAATTTTAATCGCTCTCATCTTTTTGCTCGCTGGACTCAACAAGTTTTTCAACTATGATGCGACAGCTGAAATGATTGCCTCCAAGGGAATTGCCCCCAATGCTCTACTCGTTTATGGATCCGGATTAGTCGAGGTGCTAGGTGCTCTTTCACTAATTTTTGGATATAAAGCCAGATGGGGAGCGCTTCTTCTCTTTATATTCTTGATCCCAGTGACCTTTATTATGCACGATTTTTGGAATTTGGAAGGAGCAGAGATGCAAAACCAAATGATACACTTCCTCTCAAACCTTGCGATTTTAGGCGGACTGCTTCATGTCATGGTGCATCCCGGGTGCTGCAAATGCAAAGAAAAAGAAGAGCAGCCAAAAGAGCAGCCAAAAGAGATATAATTTCTTCTTTCATTAGACCCGGGTCAATCCCCGGGTCTTCCTTTATTCTTTTTTTTGATATATAATAGCCGCATGAAAAATGTGTGCATTGTCATTTCATTTCTACTTGTCGCATTCGGGGGGCCGGCATGGATTCCTGCCTTGGGTTTTTTGGCTGCTAGCGTAGGCTACGCGCTCTTTTGGTATGCGATTATCGAATTTCAATCTAAATCGTCCCGTTTTTGGACAGGCCTTGTCTGGTTTGCACTCATTCAACTTGTTCAGCTTTCGTGGTTCATTTCCCATCCATTCTTATACATTATTATTCTTTGGATGCTGTTAAGTCTTTGGCTTGGCGCGCAATTTGGGTTGCTTTGTGTGCTTGTGACAAAAGAGCGTCTGCGAAATATTCGCGGGGGGCTCTTAATTGCCTCTATTTGGACCCTTTTGGAGTGGTCTCGCCTTTTTGTTCTCTCAGGATATAGCTGGAATCCGGTCGGGCTTGCCCTTGCGAGCTCAACCTATTCGCTTCAAACAGGCTCGCTTGCAGGCGTTTTTGGACTCTCCTTTTTTGTGGTTTTCACAAACTGCTTGGGATTGAGAGCCAGCCTGCATCGCTCTAAGGCGCCGATTGCTCTTTTTGCATTATTTGTCGCTCTTCCCTATTTATACGGCCTGGGTCAATTGAAAGCGTATTCAGGGGAGAAGAGGAACCCGGAGCAGTTGGCTTGCGTCCTAATCCAAACAGCCTTTCCTGTCGAAGAGACGATGGCATTTACTTCGACTCACTCCTTTTTGGACTATGTCAAGGGCGAGTGGAAGCAGATCTTATCCATTACGAAACAGCACATCGGTCAAAAGGTCGATCTTGTGGTTTTTCCCGAGATTGTCGTTCCCTGCGGCGTCTATACATACATCTATACGTATGATGAGGCGAAGGATATGTTCTTACAAGCATACGGAGAGAGTGCGCAAGATAAGCTCCCGCCGCTGCAGCCGCCTTTTGCGTGCCAACTTCTAGACGAGGGTCGCCTTGTTTGGAGGGTGAATAACCTCTTTTTTGCGCAAGGAGTCGCGAGCTGTTTGGATGCTTCCGTTGCCATTGGACTTGAAGATGTCGAAGATGTAAAGGGGGTACGGGAGCACTATAGCGCAGCTCTTTATCTAGAGCCTAAAAAAGAGTTTTCGCCCTCTTACCGCCCTTTAAGGTATGACAAACGCGTCCTTGTTCCGATGGGGGAGTACATCCCATTCACTTTTTGCCAGGCGCTTGCGGCAAAGTATGGTGTGACAGGCTCATATACTCCGGGAGGTGAGGCAAAGGTGTTTAACTGCGCAGGCGTTCCCATCGGCCTCTCCATTTGCTATGAAGAGACCTTTGGAGCCATGATGCGGCAAAGTCGGCAGAAAGGAGCGAGGGTTCTCGTTAACCTCACAAACGACGCTTGGTATCCACATTCTAGACTTCCGAAGCAGCACTTGGAGCACTCGAGACTGCGGACAGTTGAGAATGGATTTGCGCTTATACGCTCTTGCAATACGGGAGTAACAACTGCAATCGACAGCTTTGGGCGTGACATTAAAACTTTAGGGGATCAGCGCGCGGATTTTGAGGATATCTCAGATTCCATTTACGTCACTGTCCCCATACACAACTACCCGACGCTTTACGCCTCTTTCGGCGATCGCACGATCGTTTTGCTGAGCCTGCTTTTTATTCTTCTTTTCCTTCGTCCAAAGCGCGCATCTTAGGACGGATAATTCCATAGTCCATTAGGACCGCAAAACCGATCTCTCTTGAAAGGGTGTAGTGGTTGTTGTCGTCACACTCTAAGAAATCACCAAAATTTTTGCCTGGAAAGTACTTTTCGATTAATTTGCTTAGCTGACTTTTCAACTGGTCAAAATATTCAAGTTTCTCGTTAAGAACGATTTCTGCGTGGTTCATAGCCGAATCCACAAGGATTGATACGGTCTCATCTCTTAGCATCATATATTCAAAAATCTGTATAATCTCTTCATTAAAAAATGAAATAAAGTCACCGAACTGCTCATTTGCGTGGTAGTCTACCTCTTCATTCGACCTAAAATAACCAAGAGCCCCTCCGTAATATTTTGCAACAGCCGGTTGAAAATGGACGGATTGCTGTTTGAGTGTTTCAATTGTAAATTCTAAAGATCGATTATCTTCAAACCCTTCCACAAACTCATATAGCTTTTGAAGGTGTATGTCGGGGTTTTGAAGAATTTCATCTAGTACCTGAAGGCAAATGTTTGACTTTAGCTCCGTCAGCGCATTGCCAATGATGGAAAATGGACTGACATAGAGCGTTTCAGACAATATCTGGCTTATACGATTATATGTTCCGGCCATGCAAGAGGGCTTGATGACACGGTTGAAAGTGGAAATGACGGCAGTGATCCTTTCATCATCGCCGTGTGACAAGGTGTGTGTGATCTCGTGAAGATAGTTGTTTAGCAGTGGTTTGAGTGGAATTTCATTTAGTGTGAATGCCTTTGATAAATGTTTGAGATAGTTGATTAATTTTTCCAACGGCTCATCCTCTTTAATACTGGAGACCAGTTGAA
>SLOH01000074.1 GCA_007132595.1 Waddliaceae bacterium
CGAATTTCAGGGAAAAGGCACAAAATTTAATAATCTGAGTTTATCAGAGGTTCCGTAAGGTTATAAAGTCGTAACCAGAAGGGTCACGACTTAAATTAAGGCATTAATCTAATTTATCGTTATTCCAAGTGCGATCATGCAAATACTCTTTCGGCAACAGCTGAAACAGATCCAATAACCATTCCGACACCGTTGTTGCAGTAACTACATTCCTCCAAAATATATTGTTATTTCTGTTAATCAGGCTACGGTTATATAGAAGACCCTCAAATTCCATCAAGAAACGTCAATTAAGATCTACCAGAAGACAACTGCAATCAAATTAAAGATATATTTCAAGAGAGTCTGCCCTTCCTGCAGTTGTCCAAAAAAAACTTCGACACCCCCTCTAAAACTCTATCGTGATAGAATTTCCACGAATATATGAAAAAATGGAGCAAACCGGACTCGAACCGGGGACCGAGGAAGTATTGAGGGCGGTCGCCTTCCAACCGCTATGAGTTAGATGATAAAGCCTTTATGGCTAAAATGCTACTGGGATTTATTTAAGTTTTGATGATAAAATATTCAAGTCATTGCACCGCTAGTGCACCATAGGTTTATTGTATAACCATTGCAGTTTGCATCATTCAGGGAAATTTTATGAAACCCATTGCTCGCTATCTATTATTACTACTCATCATTGCTCTTCCGAATTTTGGTAATGCAACCATAAATGTTGGAGTTGGAAAAACCAATATAACACCGCCTATTGGTACCCCTTCTGCGGGTTATACAGATAGAAATGGAGAGGGAATGCAAGGTGTCCATGACCCTCTACTTGCTATTGCTCTTTTTATCGATAATGGGGAAAAGCAGCTCGCTCTTTGCAGTGTGGATCATCTGGGATTTACCTATGAAATGGTACAAGAAATCACTCAAAAAGTTCATGCTCATCCAGAACTTCAAGGATGTGAAATTTTCGTGGCTTCTTCTCATACCCATTCCGGAGGAGGTGCTCATTTGAATATTCCACTTGTGGGAGCAAGTTTAGCTGGAACCTATAGTCCACAAACCACTGAATTTTATATTGATCAAACAGTAGAAGCGATTTGTCAAGCATACCATCATCAAGTTCCTGCCAAACTCGGAATTGGTTATGGAAAGGCAAAAGACTTGAGTCAGTATCGAGGCCTTTGGCCAAAAAATATAGTCCCGCTTGATGATGTGTCTGTTATTAAAGTGACTCATTTGGATGATACCCCTCTTGCTGTTCTCTTCAATTATCCAATGCACCCTATCGTATTAAAAAGTCAAAGCCGCCTTTTTTCAGCTGACTTTGTTGGTTATGCAAGAAACCATCTTCTCTCCTCTCTTGGGTCGAATGTATGCTCAATCTACTTTAACGGAGCCCAAGGAGACATTATCCCGGCTGTTTTCAATGAGAACGGGTTTGATGCATGTAGCACTTTGGGTAGATCTTTAGCAGAAACCGTGAAAAAAATCTGGGATGAAACGCCTACGGATGACTCTCTACAAATTAGTACTCAAAAAGACTCATATGCTTTTAAACCTCAAGCGACACCGTTTGGACTTGCTCTCCCTCTAGATGTTTATAAAAGTGAAATGAATGTGATTGTCTTCAATCAAACTCATGCCTTCATTACGGTACCAGGCGAGCTAAGTTGCCTCTATGATCAGAGTCTGAAAGATATAGGCAATAGATTAGGCTATTCCCATGTATCCATTTTTGGACTGACAAATGATGCTCATGGCTACATCATCTTGCCTGAATCTTGGCAACACAAGACGTATGAATCAGGACTCTCTTTTGGAGGAGAGGATTACGGAAACATGACTGAAAAAAGAGCAGAAACTCTTCTCAAGGTTTTCAGTCCTCAAAGCTTCAATTAAGTAAATGCCTCACTCTTTATAGCTTGAAATCATTCGTTTTATTTAGAAATCCAATACTTGATGGATTTTTTAAGATTCTCGATTTCTTTGATCGACAAGAGGTCTTTTTTGTACTTATTCCTGCCGTGTGGCTTGGAATGGTAAAGATCAGATGCAAAGCAAGAGTTTCAAAATACGGGCGTACTTGGTACGCCCTTTCAGCAGAATTGCCAATTCAAAAAGAAGTACCAGAGACCATACAAACGATCAGAAGCGGTTTTAATTTCAATCTAAAATGCGTTTTGCTTTTCATGATCCTGCATGTATCCTTCATATATTTGAGATGTTCCATGAGTTATTAAAGCAGCGCCTAACCACTCGCAACCAGGGAAAGGAATAAATGAGATTAGACAACCGCAAAAGATTTCAACCCCACCAATTAATGCTCTATCTGGGATACCTTCCAGTTGATTATTTTCAGAGTTGCCATTTTGCGGCACTGCTCCTTCATTGTAGTAGAAGTATTTTACACGGCTTTTGAATCTGTTCATGCCTTCTTTGGCTTCAGGTGAAATGTTGGTGTGCGAGTCCGCCTGTTTAAAAATACTCTCGATAGATGTTTTATTTTTGAACTTTCTATCAATGTTTCGCTTGAATTTTGCGACTTCGTAAGCGCAGTGGTCACCGCTTTTGAAATCTTTAAAATTCACTAGCTTCTTCAACATCTTCGAGACGCACTTCTTAAAGTATCTCTTTAGCTCCTTGCACCATTTATTGACAAAACCGCCCTTGGGCTGCATGGTTTCTTCCATATCAGCCCTTAACTCAAACTCTTTAAATATTTCTTCGTATTCTCCCAAGTCCTGAGTTGTATGAGTCTGTCTCAAGTTGGCAGTGGCACAATCGCAACTATCTACGAGTGCAACATAGGGGTTGGCTACTGATGCAGTAGGAGCAAGGCATAGTGCAGAAATACAGATACTACGTATATAGCCAAGTAAATACTCGTAAAAACTTTTCTCCATTTCTTTTCGTCCTTTTTTTTGATTTCGATATTTTGGGTAGATAGTAAAG
>SLOH01000032.1 GCA_007132595.1 Waddliaceae bacterium
AACCCGTCGGTCATAAATCGGAAGGATGGCGTCTAAGAAATGATCCCCAACCGATTGCCACATCTCAAAGTCCCGACTAAAATCGCCGGTCTTATAGTGGTCGAAAAAGATCCCGCCAACCCCTCTTTCCTTCCCTCGATGAGGGATGTAAAAATACTCTTTTGCTTTCTTTGAAAACTCAGGATACAGATTCTCTCCAAACGGATCTAGAGAGCGCTTTGCGACCGTATGGAAGTGGTTTGTATCCTCTTCAAAAGAAGCGCCCATTGGAGTGAGATCATAGCCGCCTCCAAGCCACGCATTTTCTTCTGTTTGAATGAAGCGCAAATTCATATGCACAGTCGGTGCTTTTGGGTTTCTCATATGAGTAATCAAACTCACCCCGGTTGCAAAAAAGTCTCCCTTTCCATCTTGCATCGGAAATTGATCACCCGAAATTTCTGAAAAATTCACGGCAGCTTTTTGAAACACATTTCCGCGTAAAAGAGCAATCTCCCCTCCCCCTTTTCCCTTCTTATAGTTCCAAGGAGTTCGTTTAAAATTAAGGTTTGTTTCGTATTGCTCAAAACCTGCAATGATTTGCTCGCGCAGCTCTTTAAGGTACTCGGTAATCTTCACATTATCCATTGTCAAACCATCACGTATTTTCAATTAGTTTGACTATAGGGATTTTGCTCTAGATTTTCCAGCCACTTTTTTTTATCCGGGAGACTCTGGCTTTTTGAGGGCGCAATTCGGTAAACGAGGGAAGAGAGCGTGCGCTCTCTTCCCAAAAATTTAAATATGCGTGCCGATATCGGCCAATTTCGGGTTTGCTAAACGAAGATAGTCTTTAAATTTCATCTTTACCACGTCGGTGTGCGTACCGGCGTTAAATGCAATCTCTTCACTCTCCTGCAGCTTTCTATCTGCAAACACTTCCAACCCATAAATATGTCCAAAGGGCGGTTCTGCACCGACTTCATAGTCAGGAAAAAGTTTTGCAATTTCCTCTTCATCGGCAAGCGAAATATCGCCATTTCCCACTAAAGCTTTCAGCTTATCAAAATCGATCAGATGAATCGCCGGCAACACACACATCATAAAATGATCACCGCTTTTCACAATGACAGATTTCACCATCTGTTTACCCGGAATATGCTGCTCACCTGCAACTTCTTGCGCGGTGTAGGCAAGCGGATGCTCTTGAACTTGATACTCAACATCTTCCTTATCAAGAAAGCTCTTTAATTTTGATGAAATAGCCATAAGTTACTCCTTAGTACTTCTAAAGGAGATTTTCTTCGCTCCTTCAGTATTGCTTTTTTTAAATGTGATTTTCATGATGCTATCTTCAAAGACAGCCTCGGGATTTGCCGTGTCAACCTCTTTTGGAAGGGTCACCGAATAGGAAAATGAACGCTGAGCCTTGCGATAGTACTTCTTCTTCTTATTTTCATCCTCGATCTTTCTCTCTCCTTTAACCCAAAGGACGCCGCGATCCACATGGACCTCAATATCATCACCCTTCAACCCGGGAAGCGCTGCTTCGACGTACACATTTTTATCATCCTCTGAGAGCGTCATCCCGCCTCTATCTCCTTTTGAATTTCCTCCAAAAAGATTTGGAAACTTATCAAAAAAATCAAAAAATCTTCGCGACAAATATTTTTTATTTTCGGGAACCAAATCTCGCTTTACCACCCTAACCTCCACTTTACTCTTTAACCTCACAATATCTCATTCCTCAATAAATTCAAGTTTATTTTTTAAAAATAAGAAGTCACTAAACTGTATGAAAATTAATTAAACCGAAGTTTTTCAAGCCTTCCTTAAGCGACAGGTCTCTCGCCAACAGAGCCACTTGAGAGAATAAAAAATTGCTCTAATGCAGAAAAAAATATATAGTATGGAATAAATCGACGTTCAATACTAATGAAGTGCCCATTTTGCTACCATGACCAAATAAAGGTGAACGATTCACGCAATGCATCGGAAACTAACTCCATTCGAAGGCGCCGTGAATGCTTAAAGTGCGAAAGGCGGTTTACGACATTTGAGACGATCGAGTTGAGCATTCAGGTGCAGAAACGAGAGGGAAGCTATGAAGATTTCAACCAAGAAAAGCTCATTTCAGGTTTGATGGCGGCGTGCTACCATACGACAATTAGCCGAGAGCAGGTGAATGATTTGGCCACAAAAATCAAAAATGACCTGATGTCTCGCCAACTGCGCACCGTGACGACCACGGAGCTTGGCGCGCTTGTGATGGAATCTTTGAAAAAACTAGACCCGATTGCCTATATTCGCTTTGGGTGCGTCTATTGGCGTTTAACAGAAATCAAGCAACTGAAGCACTTAATGCAGGCAACCCACCCCTTTCAACCTGAAAATGGTAGTAAAACATGAAAAATTTAACATTCTGGTTCAGTTAAAAAAATCTACAGTTAGAAGCTGAGGAGAGCAAAAATGCCGCTTACAAAAACGCAAATTGAAAAGTATAAAAAGACATTAGAAGAAATGAGAGATCAATTGACCAAGGTCCTTCAAGGTTCTAACGAAGAGGTAAAAAGACCGGACGAAGCAACCGGATACACCCAGCATCAAGCAGACCAAGGGACAGATGACTTCGATCGAACAATCAGCTTGGAATTGACCGATCAAGAGTACAAACTTTTACGGCAAGTGGAGCGCGCGTTGCAAAAAATCGAGGACGGGACGTACGGAAAATGCGATATTTCAGGCGATGAAATCCCTTCGAAAAGGTTAGATGCGATTCCCTACGCAACAATGACGGTTCAAGCTCAAGAGAAGATGGAAAAGGGTTTAATTTAAACTCTACTACATGTAAACTCTATAGGTAATTCATAGATTTTATTATTTAAAATTCCAAAATTGTTTTTTGGAGATTTTAATATAAAGAGCCTCTGAATCACTCGAGATTTCGTTGAATTTTAGGAAAAGATGCTAAATTCAAGCCGATAGAGTGATTCAGGGGTTCCATATTCAAAGGGTGTAACTTGTCAAAACAATCGATGCGCAAACCGTGGCTTTTGGTCCTAGGGTTATCGATACTCTTGATTGATATCTTAACCAAAGCATGGATCTATCACTACTTCTCCTTCCCAAGACCTGCGATTGCGTTGATTTCAAATTTTTTCGGAATTGGATTCTCCCTTACCTATGCGATCAATTACGGCGCCGCTTGGGGACTCTTTTCAAGCTATCAAACCCCTCTTTTCCTGCTGCGAATTGTATTTATCTTGTGCTTATCTGTTTACTTAATTGTCGGAAACGTGAAAAAAAGCTGGTACATTCCACTCACCTTGATCTTAGCCGGCGCGCTTGGAAATATTATCGACACATTTATTTATGGCCATGTGGTCGATATGTTCCACTTTACTTTTTTTGGATACAACTACCCTGTCTTTAATATTGCCGATTCAGCAATTACGATCGGGATTTGTTGGATTTTACTCTTCACCTCAAATAAAAAAAATGACGTTGCAAGCATCTAAATGGATCAAAATTCCCGTCCTGCTTGATCATGAGGAGATGAAATTGCTCCTTGATCATCTTGAATCGACCGATCTCTACCAAACATGGAAGGTCACATGCCCGGGTGAGGAGATCATCCCCCATGTTGAATTTCTAGATATTTACGCAAGCTACATTCAGTCCTTAAAATCGGGAAATGAGCCGGATGAAAGTCTGTATCAGGGCGCTTTTTCTTCTGTTTTAACCAATGACAGAGCAGTCATTTCCATTCTTCCGGTTAAGCAAGACAAACAAATTGTACGCCTCATTTCACCTGCGATTCAAATGCGTCCGGCAACAGTTGGTTACAGCTCAGAAGATGGTCAGTTTCGCTCGATGATTTTAGGAAAAGACCGCATCATCTGGGGAATAGAGTTTTCCTACCCCGGGATTTTCCAAAGTCAAAAGAGCTCCGACATCGAAAAAGTAGACGACCGTTTTTCAAATACAGCCCTTTTTAAACGCTTGCAACGATGGATTAGACACCACACAATGCCAACACCTTTCATTGTAGGTGGAAAGCGAAAAAACGTCCCCATCCGCCTTGGGAAAAACTGTTTTTCCTGGATCAACCACCACCCTAAACTTCAAACGCTTGGGATTAAATGTCATGGGTCTTAAATTTCTGATTTTCTCCGATGCCGCATTTTATAAGGAAAACAAAGAGCAGATCGCAAGTGCGCACGCGTTTCTTGAATCGGGATACGACTTCATTGATCAGATCGAAATTCGACCCTATAACGAGTCCGCATTTCGCACAGGGATCCTAGGGGCGCTAAAATCGCATGAGCTTGTGATTACCTCTCTTCCCGACAGCGATAGTTACACGCCAAAAATCGCCGAGTGGATCAACAGACAGCTTTTTCCGGACCCGACTCGTTACGAACCTTTTTTAGTGGACGGGGTGCCCAAAGCGTTTTTCTGGGAAGAAGAGGGAGAAAAACTGCTTCTCACTCTCGATCAAACGGCGTCGATCTATCAGGACATTATTGATTATCTGAATCGCACCTATCCCCAGAAAAAACAGGTCATTTACGAAAAAATTGGCATCCTTGACACAAAAAAGTGGATGGTCGACAAAATGACTGCCTCTATCCACACCTCCTCTCCGAGTATCAAATTCTGCAGCTTTCAGTCGGATGGAGTCGTGTGGGTAGTGGCGAGCGCCAAAACGCAGCAACAAGAGCTTGGAAAACGCGCGATTCGTGAGGCAGTTGACCAACTGCGCCAAGGATTTGGCAAGCTGTGTCTTCCCAAGCATGCGCATTCGATCGAAGAGGCAATTAAAGAGCTAATGATCGAGAAGAAAATGACTCTCTCCCTCGCTGAATCTTGCACGGGAGGAGAAATTTCTGCCCGCCTATGCAAGGTTCCCGGAACCTCCGAATATTTTTCCGGATCGATTGTTAGCTATTCGAATGCGATTAAAGAAGACATTTTAGGCGTCTCATCGACACTGATTGAGTCTGAGGGCGCTGTCAGTGAAGAAGTTGCGATCGAAATGGCCAAAGGAGCTGTCAATTGCACAAAAAGCGACATCGCGCTTGGGGTCACAGGGATTGCCGGACCGCTCGGCGGGAGCGTTAAAAAACCGGTAGGTACCGTCTACGCTGCCTTTGCCTGGAAAGATGGAAGCGTAAAAACCATGCACTTGCAACTTGGCGGCACAAGAGAGCAGATCATTTCAGCGGCGGCCCATCAATTACTCACACGACTCTTAAGAATTTTAAATTAAATCATCATGAAAGACTATCTACTTATCGACAGCGGAAACGGAAGAAAACTGGAACAATTTGGAAAACACCTCCTCATTCGCCCAGCCTCTCAAGCAGTTTGGGAGCCGTCTCATCCTAAAAAATGGGCAAAAGCTGCCTCTCAATTTTCACGAGAGGGCCCGATGAAATGGACCCCTGCGATTCAAAAACCTTGGGAGATTGAAATTGATGACTGCAAGTTTAAGCTTCAAACAACCGATTTTGGTCACTTAGGGATTTTCCCCGAGCAAAAAGAGAATTGGCGCTGGATTCGCGACCAAGTAAAAAAAAGAGGAAAGATCTCTGTCCTCAACCTCTTTGCCTATTCCGGAGCTAGCACCCTAGCCGCTGCCATGGAGAGCGCGTCTGTCTGCCATCTCGACGCTTCGAAGGGAATGTGTAGCTGGGCAAGGGAAAACGCTGCTCTCAACAACCTAGAAAAAGCCCCAATTCGCTGGATCGTCGATGATGCAGAAAAATTCCTACTCCGAGAAATCAAGCGAGGAAACAAGTACGATGCAATTATTTTAGACCCCCCAAGCTTTGGACGCGGGGCAAAGGGCGAAGTGTTCAAAATTGAGGAGAATCTTCCCAGACTGCTTCACTACTGCAAGCAGATTCTTTCCGACCGGCCGGCCTTTGTTCTTTTCTCTTGCCATACTCCGGGATATACGCCTGTCGTTATGCATCACATCCTCTACCAAATGGTTGGAGGAGAAGTCACCTCGGGTGAAATGCTGCTTGAAGGCGACCTCCCCCTCCCCAGTGGAACATACGCAAGGTGGGAAAATGGGTGAAATTACAAGCGTCCAAAACCCGAAAATCAAACAAATCGCCCGCCTAAGAGAGAGGCGCGAACGCGACAAAACAGGCCGATTTTTGATCGAAGGGTATCGCGAGATCCTAAGAGCTGAGCAAGGGGGGCAGCCGATTGAAAAGATTTTTTACTGCCCTGCGCTCTACCTTGGCTCGAATGAAGAGGCGCTGATCAAAAAACTTCATGCTGAATCTTTTTCTTGCAGCAAGGAAGTTTTTAAAAAAATTTCATACCGAGATAGACCCGATGGATTAATTGCCGTTGCTAAGCAAGTCCCAAAAACTCTTGACGATCTGACTCCTCCAAAGAATGCGCTTTATATCATTGCCGAAGCCATTGAAAAACCGGGCAACCTAGGGACGATCCTTCGTTCGGCAGACGCTGCGGGAGCGACAGGAGTCATTGTATGCGATCGCTGCACCGACATCTACAACCCCAATGTCATTCGCGCAAGCGTCGGAACGCTTTTTACCCTTCCTGTCGTAGAGACTACAAGCGATGCACTCTTTACATGGCTCAAAACACACGGCATTGCCATTGTCGCAGCCACCCCTTCTGCTGAAAAAGAGTTTACAGAAGTCGACCTGACGCTCCCCGTTGCAATTGCTGTCGGTACAGAGCAGCTCGGTCTTTCCGATCGATGGATGCGAAGGGCCGATGTTAAACTGAAAATTCCCATGCTCGGCATCTGCGACTCGCTCAACGTCGCAACAGCGACCACGCTGCTCTTGTATGAAGCTGTTAGGCAGCGAAAAAAATGATCATTTACGAAGACAACCATCTTCTTGCGTTGAATAAACCGGCTGGCATTCTCACTCAGCCAAGCGGAACCGCGCAAGAAAATTTAGAAGAGATCGGAAAGTCTTTGATCAAAACAAAATTTCTTGAAGCGGTCCATCGACTTGATAAACCGGTCTCCGGGGTCGTTTTATTTGCAAAGACAAAAAAAGCGCTCTCAAGACTACAAATGGCCATGCGCGATCGGCAGAGTAAAAAAATCTATCTTGCAGCCGTCTCAGGAGAGCCGCCTCTGGAAGAGACCCTCACGAATTTTCTACTCAAAGGGGAGCATAAAACAACCGTTGTCACTTCAGAGACTCCCGGAGCTAAAAAAGCAATTTTACACGTAAAAAAAGTCGGCCATCTTCTAGAAATTATACTGGTTACCGGCCGTTATCATCAGATTCGCGCGCAACTGTCGTACATTGGTTGCCCAATCATCGGTGATGTCAAATACGGGAGCTTGCAAAGCTTAAAAGAGGGCGTTATTGCTCTTCATCACCGGACGCTACATCTTGTTCATCCGGTTCGTCTTTCCCCTCTGACTCTTGAGGCTCCTCTTCCTCCTCACTTTCCGAAAAAGTAGGAATTGTTGCCATCATCGACTCTAATGTTTTGAATTCTCCGATCACGTTATCAATACTTTTGACAATGACATCCCGGTCGGGATGCTCTGCGACCTTCTCTTGACTAAATATTTCTCTTAGCTCCTCAAATGGCTGAATAAGCAGACTGATATTGACATCCTTTTTTTTACGAAACATCGCGCTTGCAAGCTCATGCATGTGTCCAATAATACTTAGAAAGGGATCTTTCAAGTCTAAGTACTTCACATCAATCTCTTCGATGAGCATTTTACTTACCTGCACAAATGTTAAAGTCGCTCTTTGAGTGGCATCTTCAAAGCCTGCCTTTTGCACTGCCATCGAGCATTTACCTAAAAAATGAATTGGTAAGCTTGCCATTGTCATGTCATATTGCGCTGCATCTAAAACCACTTTCCCAAGCGACCCGAGCAGATCGGAAGAGACCTCTTCAAGAGGCTCTTGAATTGCCTGCTTGTTCACCATATCAAAGCGCTGCATCAAGTAGAGTAGCGTATAATTGGCCGCATCTGATGACTCTTCATCAATTTCTGTATGCGCGATGCTCTTCAAAGAGAGTAAATAGTCTCGAGCCACGCGATGCATACGATTTAACGCTGCCCTGGAAAGAGAGGGTGAGTGGCGGTCGATCGCTTTTAGAGCAGTCTCCGCAAGCGCGTCATTCCAAAGAAAAAATTGATCTTCCCGGTCATTTCGTACTGCCCGGCCTGCATTTTCTTTGTAATGGTCGACAACTTGGTATGGATTCAAGTAATACGATCGACTCGTAACCCCTTTATAGAGAAGGTCAACAGAAAATCCAAGTAGAACAATCCATATTGCGAGGAGGAGTAAATTTGGAATTGGGCTGCTACCGGTCACTAAAACGAAAGAAAATCCAAGAGAGAGCAAGAAAAACATGCGAAAGTAGACCTTCCCTGCCTGCACTTTCCAATCAGACTTAAGCAAAGACAACACGTGCGGTGCAAGCTTGAGTTCCAAATTTTGCAAAGGAGCCCAAAATTGAGCGGAAATCGTAATTTCCAAAGCCAAAAAAGCAAGCGAGAAAATCGCGATCATCGTCGCAACAAAATTTACCGTCTGTCCGGATAGCTCCCCGTTTGAAAACCACAAAAATACTGCGATCAATATAGAAATTATCGTTCCGATCATGATTTACTCCACGATTTGTGTCTTTTGACTTTTTACTGTATCGGTTTTTCCTGCAATGGCTCTTCTTGCAATGGATGGTCATGCATCAAAAAATCATGATGTTTGTCAATGTCAGGCATCCTGGTATCCTCTAGGTACTTACGATGAGACTCTTCATACGGCACAAACGTGCGGCGTCTCTCTTCTTCCAACTCTTTAGGATAATCGGGCAGACTTTTGTCCGGCGAGTAATCAAAGCGATCGGTATTTTCATAAGCAACATCATCAGACAACTTTGAGGCAAACGGCTTTTGAAAAAAAGTATCATAGTAAACAACGTAAGACAACAGTAATACACTGAACGTCAGACCACCGATAATCATGTTTTTTGCGCGATTCATGGAAAACCCCCTCCTTTATGGCAATTACTCTTACCTGATTTATTACTGTATACATCTTAAATAGCAAGCCTCCAAATGACTTGACTTTGTAAAATTTACAGGTTAATATAATCTTTAAAAAAAGATAAATGACTATGCCAATTTCTACAGCTTCAGCGACCTATACCGAAAGGGAAAAAGAGTCCTCTCTTTCATTTGCTCTACAAGTTGTTCTAGGATCGCTCTGTCTTGCGCTCGCTGCGCAAGTCCGTATTCCTCTTCCCTTCTCTCCTGTACCGATTACCCTGCAGAGTTTTGCCGTCATGCTCATCGGCGGGTTTCTCGGAAGAGAAAAAGGTGTCTTAAGTATTATGCTCTACCTTGCCCAGGTGGGGATGGGTCTTCCCGTTCTATCCGGAGGAGAAGCAAGCGTGCTTGCCCTTTTAGGGCCAAGAGGCGGCTACCTTTTCGGATTCCTGACACAGACCTATCTTGCGAGTATCGCAAGAGAGAACTCGACAAACACAAAAACCATGCTCTTCTTCTTGACGATGTCCGAGCTTGCCACTATGTCGCTTGGTACGATCTGGCTCAGTTGCTACATTGGCTTTACAAAAGCAACGCTCGTCGGGTTTTTACCGTTTGTTCCTGGAGAATGCCTCAAAGTACTAGCGGTCGCCTCCCTCCTTAAACGCAAAAAATGACACTGGAGTTTGCCCGAGAACTTGCCGCCGCCTCCGGTGCAGTATTAAAGAAATACTTTGGAAAACTGACGAATATACAGTCAAAGTCCACCTCTTGCGACCTTGTAACAGAAGCGGACAAAGAGTCTGAAAGGGTCATCATTCAGATGATTAAAGACGCCTACCCCACGCATCAGATTCTTTCCGAAGAGGCCGGATTAAGCGATAAAAAAGAGGCAGAATCCCTCTGGATTATCGATCCTCTAGACGGAACCACCAACTACACCCATCAATATCCCTGGGCCGCTGTCTCTATCGCCCTGTTTCATCAAGGAGAGCCGATTCTTGCCATTGTCTACAACCCGATGACTGAAGAGCTCTTTGAAGCTGAAAAAGGGAAAGGAGCAAAATTAAACAATCAAACCATTCAAGTGAGTCAAACCAAAACGCTTGAAGAGTCTCTGCTTGCCACCGGATTTGCCTATGACCGCATGCATATAGAAGAGAATAATTACCGAGAATTTTCGTACTTAACCAATAAGAGCCACGGCGTGCGTCGAGCAGGCGCGGCTTCGCTTGATCTCGCCTATGTCGCCGCAGGCAGACTCGACGGGTACTGGGAAAGAGGCCTTGCACCTTGGGACACAGCGGCAGGTCTGCTCCTTGTCCGGGAATCTGGCGGCACCGTCACTTCTTATGAAAATACCCCCTTCGACATCTATTCCGGTCGCATCTTATCTTCAAATGGAATCATCCACGAATCTCTGCATAAAGCCTTGATGGAAGCCACTCAAATCAAAAATTTGTAAAGCTCTTTTCATCTATCTTTCAAAAGCGACTGAAAAACATCGACACATTCGATTAAATTTTACAAAACTGCAGGTGATCGATTTGCATAAAATACAAAATTGAATAGAGTCTGCAGTAGGCTTTCATTACAGAAAATTCAAAAAAAGGAGCTTCAAATGGCTAAAGTTGCAGTGATCATTGATAAAGATTTCGAAGATTCTGAATATCTACAGCCGGCTGAGGCTCTAAAAAATTCAGGACACGAAATTGTTCACGTTGGCCTTAAGGAAGGAGAAGAGGTCAAAGGAAAAAAAGAACAAACGCCTGTTAGAATCGATCAAAGCGTCAAAAATGCGACCGCTGATGATTTTGATGCCCTTCTGATTCCCGGAGGATACTCCCCCGATAATCTTCGAGCCCACCGGGAGGCTGTCGATTTTGCACTCCAGTTTATGAACGCAAAAAAACCGGTTTTCAGCATCTGCCACGGCGCGCAGCTTTTGATCACAGCAGATGCACTGAAGGGGCGTACGCTTACAGGATACGTATCGATTGCCCAAGACATCAAAAATGCCGGGGCAAAATATTTAGATCGAGAAGTTGTCATCGATGAAAATCTAATTACGAGCCGCCACCCGGGAGATCTGCCCGCATTTTGCAAGGCGTGTGTGAACAAATTACGTTAGGACTCTCTTTTTGAGAGGCAACATAAAAAAGACCGATTATGGATATCTCGTGTGGAGAAAACAAAATTTTAACCATTGACAACACTCCAAGGTAAGGTAGGGTACAAATGTTTGGTAAACGCTTTCACATACTAACGATCAAAGGAATTAGCATAGGGGTAGATGTCAGCTGGCTATTTATCGCAATTTTGCTGACATGGAGTCTAGCGGCCGGATATTTCCCATACTTCTATCCGGATCTTGAGCCGACAACCTATTTAA
>SLOH01000157.1 GCA_007132595.1 Waddliaceae bacterium
AAGAAATAATAACTTCTTTAACCTCTAATGTTAGTCCAAAATTTCAAGAAATTGCAAAATATCAAATTGAAACTGGAGGAAAAAGGATAAGGCCGATTCTTGCAATTGCCTCTTGTAGAATTTTTAACAAAAAAGAAAAAGACATTATTTACGCATCTTCCGGAATTGAGGTTTTACACAATTATTCTCTTATTATAGATGATATAATAGACAATAGTCCTATTAGAAGGGGCAAGCCCACAACATGGAATAAGTTCGGAAGCTCAATAGCCAAGTGTGCTTCTATGTATTATTCGGCATCATTTTTTGACTTGGCCGTTAAGACAAAAAAACCGACAGAAATATCTAAATTGTTTGTTAAAATTGGAAGTAAAGTTCCTTGCCAGAAACTTACATACATTGGGCAGATTGCCGATGATGAAATTTATTGGTATGACATGGGCGGAAGCTTTATTCCGTGGAGAAGAAACGTGAACTACCTGTTCAGTGAGCCATACTCAATTGTTCCAATTCTCGAACAATACACGCCGTCCCCTCTTCACCTCAAGAGAGTAGTGCACTATAAAATCGGCCCACTTATCGACTTTAGGATCTCTCATATTACTCTCCGTATTTTTTACTTATCAAATGATTGTTGGCTTTTAGAAACTTACAACCGTTCCAATCGTTTACTCAAGTTAATATAAAAATAGCTATATCCCTTCAATGCTCACATTATTAAGCTATTTTTTACTATCCTCACTAGCTTTCAACTCTCGAGTCGAGAGTTGAAGGCTAACCCCACTTTCGCAACCATTTAAGGTGAAAGAGCATTAATCTCCTTCCATTAAAGAACCTTAGACACATGCTATACGTGAGGAAAATTGAGCAAGATCTAAAAAATAATAGACTAGCCGCATATATCTGCTTTCAATTTATAAACAGCGGATAATCTTTTCCATTGCACGGAGTACTGCCGGCTCTTGGCAATAATCTGTGAAACTGTCCAGAGGCACCCACTTCAGCGCCAAAGATTCATCGGAGCAAACAAAATCCTTCTCTTCAGAATGGAGTAGAAAGCGAACATCATAGTGAAGGTGCTCCTTCACATTGCGATGCTCAGGAATACGATGGATATCCAGGTCTATCGGTAAAGGGCTTGGATAAAACTTGAGCTTCTCAATCCCTGATTCTTCCACTGCTTCTTGCATTGCAACCTCTTCTACACTTGAACAGCCATCCGCATGCCCACCTAATTGGATCCACCTGTTTAATTTCGCGTGCAACCCAAGAAGAACCGCCGAGCGATCTGGAGAGAGCACAAAAGCCGAACCGGTAATATGTCCTGGCTCATGAGAGCGCTCAAAGCAGTTAGGAACAGCCTGGACAAATTCCCTGAAACGCTGAACAGTTTCCTGTTCGCCTGGGTAAATCGAGCTGTATTGAGAAAGTGTTTCTAAAATATTAGAACGATGCATATTTACGACCTTTTAGGTAGAAGACTTTATCAAGACTGAGTTTTAACCCAACACGTTTGCCCCCTCGCTAACAACCGTACTGCAATATTTTCCTACAGTCTGACAACTTCTTCGGATTTTGCATAACTGAACCAAGCGAACACTTTTAAGTTCAAACAAACGGGTTTCTAGCGGATCGTTTAACGACAGAGCTTCGGATCAATGGTATAGAGCCAACTCTTGTACGCGTAATACTCCACCGGACTTTGTGCGCTTTTTCTCCCAACCTCTTTAAGAGCTTCCAGTTGAGAGGCGCGCCCATCTAGATATGCAGTCCAGCCCTTACTTGTATCGAGCAGTAACTTTGCTTGATTCAAAGAGACAGCAGATGCTGCGAGAGCGACAAGAGCGACTAGAAACTTCACAGGCACAGACAAAAGCTGAATAAAGGAGTATCCCACAAGTTTTGCATTAATTTTTGCACGCTCACGCTGCTTCCAGTTTTTTTCTAAAACGATAGGTGTCCAGATCGAGCGGATTGGCACTTTTAGTACGAGTCTTGCTGTATCTCGAATGAATTGAACACTCCGCAAAGCCAGTTGTTTAGGAGTCTGCACGAAGAGTGTATCTACAGCAAAGCCGACTTCAGATTGTTGATCACTCAAGAGCTCTTCAGTTGCCGCCTTGTGCCAATCGGGGGTTTCAAGATAAGAGTTCCAGGATAAGTGACTATTGAATGAAATTGACATCTGTACGATCCCCTATTGATTTTATTCTGCAACTTGAAAACGCTGAGAATCAAAAATATTATTTGCAAGCGCAACAACGACCTCTACACGCTTAAGACTTGGTTCATACGTCCCGGAGTCATTGTTAAGCATAAAGCACGAGATGCGCTTGTCGTACCATAACTCACCGGAACAGTAAACCCCTTGTCGGCCGGCAAGCAAGGCATGTTTACTAAGAGCCCAGTCAGCCACCTTTCGATGCGCCTCATTGCAGTCTGCATTCGCATGCACTCTTGCCAAGACCACTTTATTATCGAGAACCACGTAATTAAAGCGCTCCCCATCAGTAAACTTGAGAAGATTAAACAGATCTTGCGTATGGAGATTAATTTCGTCTACTTGACCCAGCATATGACGGCGTAAAAGTCGTATCATAGGCCCTGAAAAGAAAAAATCTCTCTTTATCCTCGTACCCAAACTTGGCTTTTTATGCGGAAATGGATGCAACTTAACAGCCCCATTTTCCCTCCCTTCCTCGATAGCCAACGTTTGGAAAGACTCTGAAATCACCTCTTGTTTATCTGAAAGATCCACCTCGAAGATTGTGTGCCGGCCCCAGATACCCGCGATCAAATCACCAAAAAAAGAAGGAACGGAGACAATTAGAAATTGAAAAGCTCATTTCAGGCCTTCCCCAAAAGCTCAGGCCGTCCCTCAAGAAGGAAACCCCAAAATCCA
>SLOH01000081.1 GCA_007132595.1 Waddliaceae bacterium
AAAAAATGGATCGGTATCCCCTGATAAAAGACGCTCTGAAAAACTGCGGGGCTTGCCCGGATCAAAATGAAACAAGCGATTTCTCGCTTCCCTGATCACATCATCATAAGGACCGCGGAAATGCTTAATGATTCGATCAAAAATCGGAAGTAACTCACTAGAGAGATAGCGATTGTAACACTTCGGATAGTGGTGAAGATAAATGGGAAAGTTTCCTGATTCTGTTTGAAACGCAAGGAGTTTTGTGATGATCTCCCACCCCTCCTGCACCTCTTTTTCCATTCTTGTTCGAAGCAAAGCAAAGGCAAAAAGCAAGTTTTCACGAACAGGAATAGGATAGTGAATCTCCTCTCCAATTGCTGTATGACAAAAATGAATATAGCCCGTCTGCTTTTCTTGATACGCGCGTCCGCATGCGACAGCCTCTTCTAGTCTCATAAACCAAGTCCTCCGGATATATCAATATTTTGTCCTGTAATCGACGGGCTTTTCAATAAATGAACGATCATCTCAGTAATTTCGCTCGGCATCGTTGCCCGGCCCATCGGAAGGGATTTTAAATCTTCCGGAAGATCTTCGGAGATTGAAAGTTGTCCAGGGGAAACCATGTTCACCCGTATCCCCTGAGGCGCAAGCTCAGCTGCCAACATTTTTGTCACATGCAGAAGCGTCTTTTTTGTCAGGCGATAAAGCGAGCACTGACGATCTGAGTTCTCCAGTCCCGAAACCCCGATATTTAAGACACTTTTGAGCGTTGGCAAAAACCTCCTTGTCAATGCGAAAGGGGCAAAGCAATTGACCTCAAAACACTCTTTCCACTCTTCGATTGAATAATTCAAAAGTGACTCTTTAGTATAAACCCCAACATTATTGATCAAATGATCAACTGCAGGCGGTTCAATTGACATCAAGTCGCCGCCGATAATTTCTGCATTTACGCCCATTTTCTGGCACGCTTCTCTTACCTGCTCAGCCTCCTTCTTACTCGTTCGATAATGGATGTAAAGATCATACCCATTGCTTGCAAGCTCATAGCAAATCAAAGCGCCCAGACGCTTAGAAGCGCCTGTGACTAATACTCGTTCCGACATTGTTCCATCTCCACAAATGCCCACTTAGCTCCCATGAACGCAGCTGGCTTTTTTACGCAAATTTTTGCGCTTTGTATTTTTTGATCTAAAAAAAGCTGCTTTAAAACCGCACCTGCAAAGCACTCGAGCATTTGAAATTTCCCCTCTTTTGCAGTTTCTTGACAAAGCGTGGAAAGGAAGACATAGTCGACTGTATCGCTGAGATTGTCGCTGTTAAGGCAGCTCGTCACATCAACTTCAACGCTTAAAGAGACTGTAATTTCCTGCTCTTCCTCCCGTTCATGCGGGAGATCTCCGATCACACAAGAAAATTTCAACTGTTCAAATCCAACTTTTGAACGCATGCGACAAGCCCTCAATTATACCCATTTCTTTTGCTGAGGGAGCGATGATGTCTGCTACCTCCCGAACTTCCTTCGGCGCTGTTGCCATTGCGATGGAGATATCTGCATTTTCCAGCATCGATAAATCATTATAATCATCCCCTGCTGCAATGACAGGCTCGCCAAACGTATTTTTAAGCCATTTGACAATACTTCCCTTATTTGCTTTAGTCACTTGCACAACACAAAAATTGCGGTCAAAGGGATCGCGAATCGATGACACTTCGACATCTATCCCTTGCAACCCTTCAAGAATCTGACTCACCATTTTTTCTTCTACAATCCACTTTACAGCCGGAAATGCTTTCTTGGGGCTTGGGATCAAACTATCGATTTCAACCCACACCTCGCTCATTGCGTTCATTCGCTTCGTCAAGTATGTTTGCATTTTTTCAGTATGACGCCCCGGTCTCCAATAGCACACAGTTTCTGAGTAGAGGATCGGATCGGCGCACTTTAATAGCAAAGAGGGAAGCATATCCGCGGTTAGATACTGTGTGAAAAGGACTTTTTGTGCCGGCATCTCCATCACCTTTGCGCCATTTTGCAGAGCTAAAAGGTAGGGGAAATCAATCTGCTTCAAAAGGGGTTCAATTGAGGGAAAGTGGCGCCCTGTAATCAAACAGATCGGCATTTGACTCTCTCTTAAAAAAGAAACCACTTCCTCTGGAATTTTTTTAAGGCTCGAAGTTAATGTTCCGTCTATATCAAGTGCTAGCATTTAAAAAATAAAAAAGTATATCATGCAATACGATAAACAATCAAACATTTACCCCTTAGGTAAGCTTAAACAATGATCTATATTTTTCTCTCCCTCGTTTTTCTCTCCACTCCTCTATTAGGACAACAAACTCCTCCCGAGCTTCAAAATGAAGAGATTCCCCTCCCTGAAGATTTTCGCAGAGAGGAGCGGCCTTTGCAACGACAAAACGACTCCCGTTTTGAGTTGCCTGAAGAACTGCGCGGCGCAAACGACGTGCCTGACAGTCGATTTCTTCAAGAGTTCATCCATATGATCATTTTGCTGTCACTGCTCGTGCTAGTTCTCTTCGTTGGCTCTTGGATTATTCGACGCATGCTCAATATTCGACTAGACCAGGTCAATGAAACTAGTAAAATTAAGTTACTCGAAAAACGGATGATCACAAGCCGTTCGGGAATCTACCTTCTCGATGTCCACGGCAAAAAAATCGTTGTATCCGAATCAAACAACGGCATTACAAAGATCGCCGAGCTAGAGGAAAATCCCTTGTCAGATAGTTAAAGAACAAGTACCCTATTTCATAGTGAAAATGATATGTATTCTTCTACTTTTAACCGGGTGTACAGCGCAGCCAATGGATGACTATTCACTCATCCCAATGACTAATAACCCCGATTTTTGTGGAAGTAGAAATGAACCGAGTATCCCCGGAGCTCAATA
>SLOH01000095.1 GCA_007132595.1 Waddliaceae bacterium
CGATGATGCCCTTGATGCGATTCATGAAGAGACCAAGAAGGGCGGCCGCATACTTGTCACCACCTTAACCAAACGATTGGCAGAGGAGCTGACCAAGTATTTAAATGAAATTGGCGTCAAAGCAAAGTACCTTCACTCAGACATCGACACCATCGAGCGCATGCAGATCATCCAGGATCTACGCGCCGGAGAATTTGACGTACTTGTGGGGATTAACCTTTTGCGCGAGGGGCTGGATCTTCCGGAGGTGACCCTTGTGGCTATACTTGACGCGGATAAGCAAGGCTTTTTGCGTAGTGAAACCGCGCTGATCCAAACGTGCGGAAGAGCCGCTCGCAACATCCGCGGCCATGTGATCATGTATGCCGATACGATAACAAGCGCGATAAAGAAAACTCTAGAGGTGACCGAAGAGCGGCGCACAAAGCAAAAAGCGTATAATGAGGCGCACGGGATTACGCCGATGAGCGTGAGTCGTGAAATTAGCCCGTTGATTCAAGAGGCGGAAGAGCTGAAAGAGGAAGAGGCAACATACCTGACGCGTGATGAAATTGAGAGGCGGGTGTCCATACTGGAAAAAGAGATGAAAAAAGCGGCTAAGGAGCTGAATTTTGATGTGGCCGCTCGTTTACGCGATGAACTGCGCAAGCTTCAGCATATTGAACGCGATCTTGGGTAGTTACTGTTGCTGACTGATAAATTGTTGAAGGACATTCAACTGCCATATTTCTCGTTTTTCAAATTTGAAAATCAGTTTGACGTAAAGATCGAGAATCTCAACAATGTCATCGTGTTTTAAATTCTCATCACTTTTCTTTATGATTTCTGAAAATTTCTTATCAACTTGATCGTACTCTTGACTCTCAAGGTTTAGAGGGGTGGCATTGCTTTTCTCAACCTGAGATTTCGCAAAAATATTCGCTTGGGCTGCGTTCGGATCTTTAATATACTTCTGGTGAATTTTAACAAAGTACTCTTTTTTTCTGAGTCTCTTTGGCATCTTTTTACCAACTAACTCCTCATCTAAATGCGTTTGAATTTCTTTTATTTCGAGACAGAAATTGAGAAATTCATCGCAATGATGATCCGCGCAATACTGTTTAAAGGCTTTTTGAGTGTTTTGACTTTGTGAAAAAAAATGGAAATATTTTAAATCTTCCACTGTTAATTCGGCATTTTCCTCTTTCAACTCAGCGATAGAATCGGAGGCTGCTGAGCTAAGGCTCGTCCCGCGTGTTTTAAAAAATGATTTAGGGCTCCGGTCTGAAAATTGACTGACTTCCGATCCCGCCTCATCCGGGGAGTTGGAAGCGAGTGATGTAAGGCCAAGGGCGTGTAGTTTAAACGCTTCATCTCGGTTTTGGTTAGAATCTTGACTCACTTCCGGCCCCATCTCATCCGGGGAATGAAAAGCAGCTGATGTGACGCTACTCAGTGCACGCTGTTTAAACGCTGCGCCCGCTTTTTTGCTGGAAACCCCGCTAATTGAAGGAGCAGTTGTTGTTAATGACTGACTTCTTTTGCGACGATGCTGCTGTTTTGGGACACTCTTCTCTTCTTTTAGCTCGTCAAAGAAACGAGGGGCATTTTGATTGGAGACTTCACTGATTGATGAAGCAATTGCTGTTAATGACTGACTTCTTTCGCGATGATGCTGTTTTTTAGATACACTTGGTCGACGGGGTTGAAAAATACTCATTCTTCTTGCAAAACGCTTGAGGCGACTTGGCGTCTGCGCCTTTGAATTATTTTCAGAAGAGGGGGTGTGGCCTAAGCTGACAAATCTGTTTTGATTCTGTCCGTTTGGTTGCTGGACTATTTGCTTGGGGAGTGACTCCGATATATATGGTTGAGATGAATGTGGCTGTATGGGTGTCGACATTTATTTACCTTAATATAATTATTGTGTATTTAATGTAACTAATTATAACATAAATAGTTTTTGATGTAAATAAATCAGTTAATTAAATGATTTTGTTTTTTAATCCCATTTACCAATTAACAGTTTTGTGCAGATAATCGTTTCTCTATTGTATTTTTCGACAAATTCAAGGAGTCTTGTATTCCACATTTGCTCTTGTTCAAATGCATTTATCACACCTAAATACGTGTTGAAAATTGTTTGAATTTGCTCTTTTGTCAAGTGTTTTTTTATGTTTTTATAGATCAGGGGGGAAATTATTTCGTGTGTTTTAATTCGAAGCCTCGATGGGATGTTAATGTAGGAGTCGTCTAAGTAGAGAGGATTGGCAGACTCTACACATGGATTGTGAATGTATTGATGGTGAATTTTGATAAATTTTACTCTTTCTGTGCCTTCTATTGGCTGCAGAATATTTAACCTTTCTGCATCATTTAGTCGTTGAAGGAGTAATTCGATCTTTTTCACTTCCCTTGAAAAGTTTGGAAACTCTTGAATCTGTTCTTTTACACAGAATTCTTCAAATCTAGTTTGGACCATTTTACTTTGGGTGTGACAAGAGGGGTACTTTAAGTCTTCTGTAGAAATAGGGTCAACGTTTCCAATCTGTTCTGCCTGACTAAAGTCAAGCGTCCCAAAAACAAAGCAGGAGCTGCTATTATCAGGCTTTTCTCTGATTGGATCCATCGGATAATGCCCATCTTCGCTGCAATTAGATACTGATGACTTAGGAGATGTCCTTCGAGAAAATAAGTTGGACACTCTACTTCTTAAACTCGGGCTTCTGGGTTGGTGTGAATCGGGGGAATGAGGGCGCGCTGCGCTAAAGTCATTATCCGATTTGCTTTTTTGTAACTGGTGTGGAGGCTCGGCACTCGAGACAGATTGACGGCAGAGGTCTTGTGAAAATGAGTGCTTGATGCTTGGTCTCCTAGAGGGACGTTTAGGTATGTGTTTTGAACAATTGATCAGCGA
>SLOH01000146.1 GCA_007132595.1 Waddliaceae bacterium
GACTATTACAACTATTGCGAAAGCGATTACGCGCGCTTGTGGAATCTGGGCAGCAGCATGGCGATGCATGCAGGTTTCTGGGATTACAAAGTGCGCACGCTACAGGAAGCGTTGGAGCGAGAAAATCAGATTCTATCCGAACTTGCAAAAATTACCGCAAGCGACCATGTGCTCGATGCGGGGTGCGGGGTTGGGGGGAGCAGTATTTATCTTGCGAAGAGATGCCACTGCCAAGTGACCGGGATTACACTCTCTTCGCAGCAGGTCGAAAGGGCGAAAAACTTTGCCGCTAGCCACGGCGTTTCAGATCAGACGGAATTTAAGGTGATGGATTTTTGCCATACCGACTTTCCGGACAATAGCTTCGATGTGGTATGGGCAATTGAGAGTGTCTGCCATGCGGAAAATTTTTCCGATTTTCTCAAAGAGGCGTACCGTCTGCTAAAGCCAAACGGACGAATCGTCATTGCCGACGGTTTTCTTTCCGATCGCCCCTTGAAGTCAAAAGAGAAAGCCGGGCTCAAGCGGTGGCTTTCCGGATGGAAGGTGGGGTCGCTTCCGTCGGTTTCGGAGTTTCTTTTGAGCTTAAAGACACATCGATTTGCAGATATCTCTTTTCAAGATGTGACTCAAAAAGTGATGCCATCCTCCAAGCGTCTCTTTTATTTATCCATTCCGACGATTTTTCTTTCAAAGCTCGGCGAGTATGTGAATTTGCGCAAAAAAGTGCAGACCGACAACTTAATTAGCGCTTTTTACCAGCACTTGACGCTAAAAAAAGGGGTGTGGAAATACGCGATTGTCCTCGCGGAGAAGAAAAGCGATCTATGAAAAGAAAAAGTCTTGGCTGGTGCAGCGCTTTTTAAACTTTGTGGACGCAAGAGTCGATCTTCTGCCGATCAGGTAGCCGAGCGCCTTGACACACGTTTGCAGAGCGGCGTAAGGAAGCAAACGAGGGTCTTCTCTCCAAGCTGCTTGGATGAGAGCTTTTGTGAAATGGCTCCCGCGCTTAATGTCTTTTCCCGCGTATTTTAAAACGGCTTCAATTTCTTTTCTTCCAAGACCGGTATCGAAGGCTCTTTGAAACTCTTGTTTCAGAGTATAGGTGTGCGAGTGTTTGACAACCGCATCTGCGACATAGGCAACTGACTTGCCGGATAGGAGAAGGCGGGCGCAGGCGTAGGCATCTTCTCCAAGCAGCAGGTGCGGGAATCCTCCGATTTCATCGAGCGCGGAGTTGAGATAGGCAGAGGCGGAGTTGGAGAAGAAATTTGTATAGGATCCCCATTTGCTTGCGTCTTCGATCGAGCGGATGTGGCTCTCTTTCGGATAGTTGTACTCCCTTGGAAACCGCTCAAAAAAATCGGCTTCATCGTGGGGGATTTGCCTTGCATATGCAAGGCTTGCCTCTTTTCTTTGGATAGGCAAAATGAGTTTTTCCAGCATATCGGGAAAGGCGTAGGCGTCAGGGGTTAACATGACGACAATTTTTGTGTTTAACTTTTGACGCGCCCATTCGCGCGTGGTGCCGTGGTTAAATTCGCGTCTGGGAATCACCATCACCTCAGCGCCAAACTCCTTGGCGATATCGACCGTTCCATCTTGAGACGAGGAGTTGACCACAAGCACGCGGGGGGCGATTTTTGAGTTGAGAAGGGGCGGCAGGCAGTGAGGAAGATGTTTTTTTGCCGAGTGGGTAATAACGGCAACGCCGACTTCAGTTTCCATATCTCGTTTGGTAAAAGGTTGCAAGTTCGTCTAAGGCTTTTGTTTCATCCCACGGGATGTCTAGGGGGTGGGTATTGACTTTTTTCAACGGCTCAAAATAGTCCGTTTGTTTACAAAGGGTAAATGGGCAGGGCAGACCCCACCGCTTGGAAAATTCGTTTGACAGCTTTTGAGTCAATTCCCCTTGAGTGCCGCGCTCTCCGCTAGGATTTGTTTTCATAAACATTTTGGTTGTGTGAGCCATCTCTTTTGCAAATAACGCATAGCCCTTTGCAAGAGGTTCCACATGGATGTTGTCTCGAATGTATTCAGGCGTTTTCACCTCAGCGGTTTTACCCTCAAGCCAAGTCTTGGCAAGGTATGTAGGAAATCGATCCTCTTCAAGAGGGCCGTAAGGATTTGGGATGACAAATTTTCCCAGTTGGACATTTTCGACGTGGCACCAGTAGCGGAAAATTTCGCTAGTGATGCTTTTTGAAAGGCCGTAGGCGCTGGCTGCGCATGTCGATCCCACTCCCTCATCAGACTCGAAGACAGACCCGGTGAGAAGGATTTTTTGAATGCCCGTTTGCAGAACTTTTTGAATATTAAATGTATTGTTTTGCGCCGCTTTTAAGTAATCGAAGCTGCGGCTGCGGTAATTTTCCACATCGGCGCCGTGGTGGCATAAAAGATCAAAGGAGCCTTCCGATAGAATTTCAAGAAATTTCTCATCTCCGAAGGAGCACTCCCAGACGGGGTGACAGTGATCGAGTGTGGTAGCCACACGCTCGCCTCGCATGCCAACGTACTGTTTTTTACGGAAAGTCGCGGTGATTGTGTGCCCGGCCTCGCTAAGCGCCTTGACAAACCACATACCTGTAAAAGAACTTGCGCCTGTAAATAAAATTTTCATAAAAAATCGGGGTGGTTTTGATCTTTTTCAGAGACGGTGAGGGGAGGGGTTGGCCACTCAATAGAGAAGCTCGGGTCGTTCCATCGAATGCCTCTTTCATGCTCTTTTGAATAGGGAGCAGAAACTAGGTAAATCACCTCGCAATCATCTGTTAGAGTTAAAAACCCGTGAGCAAACCCTTCGGGTACATACATCATGCGCCTGTTTTTTTGGGTTAGGATTGCGCCAAAGCTTTGTTTGTAGGTCATTGAATCGGGTCGAAGGTCAA
>SLOH01000071.1 GCA_007132595.1 Waddliaceae bacterium
GGACTTAGGTTCCAAGTAATTGAAAGATAGCTGTCTGTATTTGCGCAAGTGTGTGCGGGGATGGCGTGTTTTTTTTTACGTGTAGGCGAAAATTTTTCTGCTTTTAATTTTCGTAGCGGCAGGAATTTTTGAATGCGGCGCTGTCGTCAATCGTTAGGTAGTCAAAGGGCGAGGTGTCAGGTGTGCGTCCTTTAATGAGTATGGCGAGCCGCTTTTTATTCTCGCGTCCGATCATCTCTTTTGCAATTGTGACAAATCGCTTGTAGGTGAGGCGTTGCATCGCATCAATCTGCTGATCGATCCTGTTAAATTCACCGTTATAGGTAAAGGCAAGTTTGGCAAGAGTGGCGCCCATTTCTTGTTGGCTTTTTGGGGGGTGAGAGATGAGGTGAAGAAGGGAGGATTTAATTGTTTCAAATTCTTCGGGAGTCAGGGTTTCGTGGGCGATTTCTTGCAGGTACGATTCGAGAAACTGCTCGAACCTTGCGAGGAGATCTCTTGGATTATGGCTGTTGGATTGAACGGCAAAAAACTCAAAGAGATTGTTTTTAATGTCTTGGGGCTGTGAAAATACAAGGTAGGCGGTCTGCTGTTTTGTTCTGAGTGTGTCGAAAAACGGCTGCTGAATGGCTTGCATTAAGATTTTCTGGGCGGCTTTTTTTTCAAAAGAGAAGGGGCTGCTTTGAATGGCAAGGAGGGTCGCATTTCCGAGGGTCTCTGTTTTGTCGTGAATTAGGTACGGCCCGCCTGTTTGGGGGAATTGAACGATCGCGTTTTCCTTTTGCTCGAGTGGTGGAAAGGGTTTGGCGTGAAAAGTTTGCAGGAGGGAGCGCGCTGTCAATGCGGCCGTTTTTTCATCGATATTTCCGTAAATGAGCGCTTTGAGATAAATTTTATCAAAGAGATTGGCGGCGTAGTGTTCAAATTGTTCAAAGGTGATGCTTTGAATGACTGACTGTTTTTCTTCAATTGTACTGTAGTTTTGATGGAGCACTTTTTTTAAGATTTCAGAGGCGCTCTGGAAGGAGCTTTCTTGCTTTTTATCTTGGTATTGCGTGGCAAGAGATCTCTTATGCAGCTCAAATTCCTCGGGAGTCGGCGTATAATTTGTGAGTGTATCAAATATTTGCGCAAGGAAGTGATCTGCTTTGTCGCTATAGCCGTCGACTGTAACTTCAATTGCGTCATTGCTAAGCGAGAGATCAAAATTGTAGCCGGCCATTTTTGCGGGGTAGCTCATCGAATTACACATCTCTTTGATGGCTTTGATGAAAAGGTCGGCAAGTACGGCTTGCTTAGCTTGGCCACTTGTGATCAGAGGGGAGTGAATATGGAAATTATAGTAGACTTTCGGAGTGCCGTAGATTGTGTCGGGTGCAAAGTAAACTTTGAGTTGATCAGTGTCATCTATTAGGGAAGGCACTTGTATAGTATGTGGCAAGCCCTCTTGTTTGGTATGGATGAGCGAAAGGTCCTCGGGGATAAAGGGGTTTTCCTTAGGTAGGTCAATTGATGCGTGAGGGGCGCTCATCTCCCATGCGATGAGGTCGCTTGGGTGAATGCTTTGAATTTCATACGGGATCTTTAGCCAGGGCTCTTCTTTTGTAAGGGGAGGAAGTGACTCTTCAGGAAGGAGGCAAGTGATGAGCGCATTTGATGGGGAGAGGGCGCTTGCAACACGTGCAATCATTTCGGGGTCGTAGTCGCTGTGCAGCAGGCTCTCCTCGGGAAATGTTTCAAAGTTTTCGTCAAAAATGCGCATGGCGGTTTTCATAAGAGAGAAAAATTCGGGGTCCGGAGAGCTGTGCTGGTAGTTAAGCTTGGCGAGATTCTTGATGTTTTGAAAGGCGGTTTTTGGAATGCCGGCGGTTTTGATTCTGTTGATCGCTTGGAATACGCGGCGCGTGACTGTTTTGTGGTTATTGATTCCATGATCGGTTAGGTCGATTTCAATAGAAAACTGAAGCGCTTTGTTGCCGATGGGAAAGGCGCCGCTTGAAAGGTTTTCGGCGAGCTGCTCTTTTTTCAGTTGGCTTAAGAGGCTCTTTTCTCCTTCGTGTCCAAGGATGTAGCTAATCATGTTTGTTGCATTTGCTCCTCTTAAATCGGCAATGGCGTGGGGAAGGTCCCATGTGAGACTGAGTGTGGGCTTGTCTTTGATCGGTTTCATGTAGAGGTAAGAGCCGAGGATCTCTTTGGGGAAAATCTGTTGCTGTCTCAGGTCCGGTTCTAATCGTCGGTTTTGAACTTTTTCAAAGTTCTCTTCGACAAGAGAGACCAGTGTCTCAAGCGGAAGGGGGGAGAGAACGACCAGCCTCATGAGGTTTGCGCTGTAGTTGTCTTGGTACCAGTTGATTAGGGTCTCTCTTGATATGTTTTCAAGGGTTTTTTTGTTTCCAACGTGGAAGCGATTGTGAGGATGATCGCTTGAGGATAGCGCTTTTTGTACGTAGTAGATGCGGATGTTGTCGTTGTCTTTGTCTTTGGCAAATTCTTGGTCGATGGCTTGAAGCTCTCGGCCGATGCCGGATGGGTTGAAAATCGGTTGGTAGAAAAATTGAGAAAAGCGGGTCAGCGTCTCTTGCATCGCGTCTGTATTCACGCTGAAGAGGTAGCTTGTTTGGGAGTTTGCGGTAAAGGCGTTTGTCATGCCGCCGTTTTTTGCGATGAAGCTGGAAAATTCCGCTTCGTCGGGGTGGCTTTCGGTTCCTAGAAAGAGCATGTGCTCAAGAAAATGGGCCATTCCGGGAACGTCATCCGGGTCGGACCAGCTACCGACTTGGACGGAAAGGGCGGCTCCTGACTGTTTGGCGTTTGGATTTGAAATGATATACGCTTCGAGGCCGTTGCGGAGTCGA
>SLOH01000084.1 GCA_007132595.1 Waddliaceae bacterium
AAAATTGATAACGAGGTTTTTAGATAGAAATAAGAGGAAGTTTTCTATTAAATAAAACTCCCTTTCTTGGAGAGGTTGTATTGTTGTCTTTTGCCAGCTTTTGCTCACTGCCATAGCTGAGCTTATCTCCTTTGTATTTAAGCAGGAAAAGATCAAGTTAACGACGCCATGCGGAAGTGAGGCGGGGTTGCAACTTGGGATATTTTGCTTGTTTAAGTTGCATGGAATACTGTTATTTACATTCATTATGAGTCACACGTTATTTTGTTTTATTAATCAAGAATGGGCTGGCTGTTTCTGTAGGTAATTTTGCGCATGAGATTTCCGTTGCTATCATACAAGGTCACCTCGCCTTTACCATTTCTAACCGTACTCACCGGGTATTTTTCCCCTTTTTTGAAGTAATCGCCCTTCATCAGCTTGCCGGCTTCATACTCTTCGATCAGCATCACCTCGCCCTCGCGGTACCAAGCCATTAGAAGGCCGTCTTTTTGGTTGTTTGACATCTCTCGCTGGCTTTCTTGCTGACCGTTTGGGTACCAGGTCTTTATCTCTCCTTGTAATTTACCATCGGACCAGTTGACAGAGATTTTCGGCCTTGAGCGGGTGGGAAAGTACTCGACCTCTTCTCCATTTTTTTCACCATCTTTAATATGATAAAGTTTAATTAAGTATCCCTGCTCGGTAAAAATGCGAACCTCGCCCTCTTGCTTTCCGTCCACATACTGCTGCAGCTCGGCCACGCAGTTTCTACCAAAAACTGCGCGGTATCCGTTGCCCTCTTTGACCTCGGCAATACGCTCTCCGGACTGGCTGTAAGAGCTGCTGTTTTCAAGGTTGTCGTATGAGTATTCCTCTAAAGAGGCAATGGCGCCACCTGCCCAGTAACGAGTCGAGGGTCCGTGCTTTAAGCCGTTCACATACTGTGTGCACTGCAAAAGCTCGCCGTTTTCTTTAAAAACCTCAAAGGTTCCATTGATAGCCCCGTCGATAAATACAACCCGTTTCCATAAGTTTCCGTTTGAGTGATAGTAGAGCGACTCTCCTTGCAATTTCCCTTTTTCATAATGAATCAACGTGATCAAGTTTCCAAGTTCATCCCACCCTTTAGCTGGGCCGTCAAAAATCCATGAGTTTTCCGATCCCGGGGTGACGTTTGCCTCTCCTCCGATAAGTTGCGCTTCAAGTTTGATTACTCCATTTTCATGCCACTCTCGATACGCTCCGAAGGCTCTACTATTGACAATTTCGAGGTACTGTTTGGGCTGTCCATTCTCGTGGTAGGTGGTCAGATACGCGTGAATATCGCCAAGCTCATTGCGCTGGTGAATGCGAAGAACGCGCTGATACGGCTGAACGGATGTAAAGTCGACATATTCATACTGTTTCAACCTTTCGGGGTTTGTAATCGTTTCAGAAAATTCGTTACGGTCGAGAATCGTAATGCTCGTAAGCTTCGACGAGTCGTACCGCTCTCCTCTGCCCATGACGCAACCGGTTAAAAAACAACAAAGGATTGGAATTATTAGTAGCTTTTTCAATTATACTCTCTTGTTAGTAATTTTAAATTGAGTTGAAACACCTCATTTCCCTCTAACGACGCCTGCTTGTCGAGCCGAAAATCGAGAATAATCATCTGAGGCCTTCCGGGGGCAGGCTCATAAGAGCCGATTTTCATCCCCTCAATTCGGCTGAGAAGTTTCTTTAAATCTTCCGAGTTAATTTGGATCGGCTTTTGCAAGGTTCTTTCGGTTTCTTGAAAGAATGCATACGACTCGACCTTCGTTTCGTGGAAAATCGGCCTGTTTTCTGTTCCCGTTAAAAAATCGAGTCTTTTTTTGATGGCATCGTCTCCGGCAAAATTTTTGCTCGTCACCATTTTATTTAAGCTTTCGATCTCGGGTTCTAAAAAGGTAAGAGATTCGATATACTTATCTAGGTAGTAGTGATCGGCATCTCTAAAGTGCTCTCTGACTTGGATGTTTTGCGCTTGCTTGCTGCTTTGGTTGAGCGCTCTTTGCTCAATAAATGCAAGCTGGTCTTTTAGTTCGTTCAGGGAGTTTTTTTTAATATAGAAATTGGAAAAGGCGACAACAACCGGAATCAGAAGGGCGATCAGAACATAATAGAGCTGTCTTGAAAACGGAATGCCTTTCATTATGGGTACCTTGTGTAATCTTTCAAAAAGAACGAAGCGTGATACGTTCCACCCCTTGTGTTCCAGCCGACATCTTGAGTTGGGTCAATCAGGCTATTTTGTGAAAGCAGCATATCGTGAAACTCGCGCGCATATCTTGGGAGGTCGGTGGTAAAGTCCATTTCGATCTTGATCTGATACTTATCTTTTGGCTTGTTTTTTCCGGGGTGCTTCACAACTTTATAGCTTAGGCTTTTAAGGTTAAGAAGCGGCTTTTCTCCCTCTCCTACACATAAAGGATGCGTACAAAGCCAAGTCAATAGATCGGCCACTTTGGGTGTGTTGGGATACAGGGCAAAAGTATTCGGGGATTTATTCAGCTCGCTTTCAAGATCATTCAAACGATGCCTGATATCCTCCTCGCTTAAGCGGTTGGGCGGTCGCACTTCCCCATCACCCTCTTGAAATTTTCTTTCAAATTCGCTGTAGGGTTTATTCATCAGCGAGAGAAGAGAGGTGTAGCTTGATTTGAGTTGATCTTGCTGTCGATTCAAATACGCATTTCCAAAGAAAAAAAGCGAAAGCGCCAAAGTAAAAGAGAGAGCTGCTGTCGTTAAAATCGATGTTTTAAACCGCTTCCACGGATTGGGATAGGCAAGCTCTTTTTTGCGAAAGTCAACTGAGTGCTCCTCAAGTGCGCTTAAGGCCGTTCCGATGGGA
>SLOH01000013.1 GCA_007132595.1 Waddliaceae bacterium
TACTCCCCCTGCCTCTTCCACTTCCCAAGGGGCAGGTGTTGCCGAGACATAAATGGTTTGAGGAAAATGGGCGTAGGTTTCTTCAAATTTCAACGGGCGATTGTCAAAAGCGGACGGAAGGCGGAAGCCAAACTCTACAAGCGCCTGCTTTCTGGCGCGGTCGCCATTATACATCGCGTGAAGCTGCGGAATCGTCTGATGGGACTCATCAACAAAGAGCAAAAAATCCTTTGGAAAATAATCAATGAGACAAGAGGGTGGATCGCCTGGATTTCGACGACTGAAGTGGCGGGAGTAGTTTTCAATTCCCTTGCAAAAGCCCACTTCGCGGATCATTTCAAGATCGTGAAGTGTACGCTCTAATATCCGCTGATGTTCGATGAATTTTTTTTCTTTTTCATAATCGGCCGCGCGCTGCTTCAACTCATTTTTAATCGTTTCAATCGCATGCTCTCGCACCTCTTCGGGTGTCACGTGGTGGGAACTTGGGTAGACGGTGATTTCTTGAATCGTCTGAAGCCGCCTGCCGGTCAGTGGATCGAAAAGGGTGAGCCGATCAATTTCATCGCCGAAAAATTCCACCCGAATCGCCAGGTCCTCTTCATAAGCGGGAAAAATATCGAGAGTATCTCCCCGTACGCGGAATGTTGCGCGTGAAAAGTCCACATCGTTTCTCTTGTACTGCATCTCCACTAAGTGAAACAGCATGTCATCGCGTTTGACCGTGGCTCCTTTCTTGATCACAAGATTCATTCCACGGTAAAATTCCGGCATCCCAAGGCCGTAGATGCAGGAGACTGACGCGACGATAATCACATCGTCTCGCTCTAGAAGCGACCGAGTTGCGCTGAGGCGCATTTGATCGATCTGATCGTTAATGGACATATCTTTTTCAATAAATGTGTCCGATCTTGGCAAGTACGCTTCGGGCTGGTAGTAATCGTAGTAGGAGACAAAGTACTCAACAGCATTATCGGGGAAAAACGCCTTAAACTCTTGATAGAGCTGCGCTGCGAGGGTTTTATTATGCGCAAGAATCAGCGCCGGGCGATTCATCTTCTCAATGACATTTGCCATCGTGAATGTTTTGCCAGACCCTGTGACTCCCAAGAGCACTTGCGCTCGTTTCTGCTCAGAAAGTCCACTCAAAAGAGTGGCTATCGCCTTTGGCTGGTCGCCTTGCGGTTTGAAGTGGCTTTTAAGCTTAAAGGGCATCTTCCATTCTCTTACGGGCAATGCGTGAAATCTTGTTCCAGCCCCCTTTTAACCCCATCGCAGAGCGCATTTCTTTTAATGTTTCATTTGAAATCTCTTGCATCTTCCGCGTGCCTTTATAGACAATCTCCTCAACGAGCCCTTTGTCTGCCATAAGCATTTCTCTTTTTTCTCGAATAGGGGCAAGGAATTGATTGATCGCAAAACTAAGCTTCTCTTTCACCTCGACATCGCCAACGGTTCCTTTGCGATATCTCTCTTTAAGATCGAGCACCTCATCTCTATTTGGATTAAAGATTTCATGGTAAATGAAGACGGGATTGCCCTCGACTGTTCCTGGAGTATCTGCGTGGATGCGGTTTGGATCGGTATACATTGTCTTAACCTTCTTCTCGACCGTTTTGGGGTCGTCAGAAAGAAAGATTGCGTTTCCGGCCGATTTGCTCATCTTGCCTTTGCCGTCAATCCCAATCAGTGACGGAGTGTTGCTTAAGAGCACCTCGGGAAGAGGAAAAACCTCTCCATAGTATTGATTGAACCGTCTGGCAATCACGCGCGTAAGCTCGATGTGCGCCTCATTGTCCTTCCCGACCGGCACCACGTGCGCGCGCGGCATTAAAATATCTGCCGCTTGCAAGATCGGGTAGCCGACAAGGCCAAAAGGGATACTCTCCTCGTCAATATGAGCATTTTTTGCCATCTCTTTAATGCTCGGCAGGCCTTTTAGGCGATTGAGCGAGATGAGCATTTCGAAGATCAGGTTCATTTCATAAACAGCCGGACACTCCGACTGAAGATAGATCGTTGATTTTTCCGAATCCACGCCGCACGATAAGTAATCGATGACCATCTCGTTGATATTGTCCCGAAGGGCAAGAATCTCATTTTTTTGCGGCTTAGTTGTCAGTGTATGCAAGTCGGCAATAATAAAGTAACAATCATACGTATCTTGCAGCTGGACGCGATTTTGAAGTGAGCCGATATAATGGCCAAGATGCAGTTTACCGGTGGGTCTATCGCCTGTAAGGATGCGTTTTTTCATATTAATAGGCTCCTAATTTATCGCCAATTTCAATCAAGATGACCAAAAGAGAGATCACCATTACCGTTATTAAAGAGAGTTTGCCACCCCAAGTGCGAAATGGTCCTTTGAAACCCTTTCGGTAACGCCCTCCCCACGCCATCATCGCCGGAAGAAGACCGAGCAAAATCACAACACCGAAAGCGCCCGCAAACTGCAGGGCGACAATAAATGCTCGCGGATGAAAAAAGATAAAGAGAAAAGGCGGAATCAGTGTCAGAAAAATCAATTTTACGCTTCCCCATAGCGATTCAGGTATATGCAATCCATCGGAGAGAAAATCCATTAAGCTTTTCGAGACGCCTAAAAACGAGGTCACCACAGCAAAAAAGGCAAAAAACTGCGCAAGCAGGCCAATGAAAGGATTTCCGATATTTAAAGAAAGAAGAAGCGAGCTGTTAATATCCTCTTGATAACCTTCCATGATGCCGAAATCTCCTTTCAACGGGATTGTTCCAAGCGTAATCAATTCCCAAATGAGATAGACCATCAAGGGGAGCAGGCTGCCA
>SLOH01000041.1 GCA_007132595.1 Waddliaceae bacterium
CAGAGCTGACCGGCCGCTTCAAAATCCGTCGCCAGAAGCTACGAAGCACCTACCATATGCCGGCATCGGAGATGTTTGATCTCATCCCCGGGGAGATGGTCGTTCATCTCCAAAATGGGATCGGAAAATACTTGGGAACAGAAAAACGACGGAATCACGAAGGATTTCTGCTCGAGTTTTTTGTTATTGAGTACAGCAAAGGGGCAAAACTTTTTGTTCCCTTAAATCAAGCGCACTTGATCACCAAGTACATTGGAGCCGGTGAAGAGGCGCCGGCTCTTCACGAACTGGGAAGTAAAAAATGGGCAAAGACAAGAGAAAAGACTGAGGTTGCCATCTTAGGCTATGCCAAGGATCTTTTGAAGCTTCAAGCGGAAAGGGAGCTTAAAGGGGGCTGCGCCTGTCCGGAAGATAGCAGCGATCTAAAGCAGTTTGAAGAGGAATTTCCGTTTGTCGAAACCGAAGATCAGCTCGCAGCGATTCAAGGGGTCAAGCTGGACATGATCTCATCAAAACCGATGGATCGACTCGTTTGCGGAGATGTCGGCTACGGGAAGACAGAGGTGGCGATGCGCGCGGCCTTTAAAGCAGTGTGCGACGGAGAAAAACAGGTCGCCGTTCTTGTTCCGACAACAGTTCTTGCCATGCAGCATTACGACAATTTTAAAGAGCGGATGGAAAATTTCCCCGTCAATGTCGCCTGCCTTTCTCGGTTCCAATCGACAAAAGAGCGCAAGAAATCAATCGAAGGACTTGCAAAGGGGAGTGTTGATATTGTCGTTGGGACTCATCGACTGATCAGCAAGGATGTGGAAATTCACAACCTTGGACTTGTGATCATCGATGAAGAGCAGCGGTTTGGCGTCCGCGCAAAAGAGCACTTAAAATCAATCCAGACAGGTGTTGATTACCTGACCCTTTCGGCAACGCCGATTCCTCGCACGCTCTATATGTCGCTCATTGGCGCAAGAGATATGTCTGTGATTAATACCCCTCCGCAAGACAGGCTTCCGATTAAAACAGTGATCACAAAACCGGAAGACGAAATCATAAAAACCGCTCTTCTTCGAGAACTTTCACGAGATGGCCAAGCATATTTTATTCATAATCGCGTAGAAACAATTGAGTTTGCCGCAAGCCGCATCCAAAAACTGCTGCCTCAAGCGCGCATTGCAATTGCGCATGGGCAGATGCATGCAACCATGCTCGATTCGGTTTTCCACGCCTTTAAAAACGGCGCAATCGACATTCTCGTTGCCACCTCGATTGTAGAAAATGGGGTGGATATCCCGAACGCCAATACTATCTTAATTGATCGTGCCGATCACTTTGGACTTGCCGACCTGTACCAGCTGCGAGGACGAGTCGGTCGATGGAACCGCCCGGCGTTTGCCTACTTTCTGATTCAAAATCCTCAAGCTCTTTCTGAAGTTTCACGTAAACGCCTTGGAGCGCTTGCCGAATCGTCCGGTTATGGCGGGGGAATGAAACTTGCAATGCGCGACCTTGAAATTCGCGGCGCAGGGGATATTCTCGGGACCGAGCAGTCCGGAAATGTTGCAGCCATCGGCTTCCATCTCTACTGCAAACTTCTAAAGCGAACTGTGAAAGGGCTGAAAGGCGCTCTTCCAGACTCTCTTGTCGAAGCAAAAGTGGAGTTCGGGGTTGATGCGCGTCTCTCTGAGGAGTACATTAACGAGCCGAGTCTACGCGTGGATATCTACCATCGCCTTGGCGATGCCGCCTCGCCCGAGGAAGTCGATGAGATATTTGATGAGGTGCAAGATCGCTTTGGACCGATCCCAACCCCAGCCTTATGGCTCTATCATCTGATGCGGCTTCGCGCCTGGGCAAGCTTAAACGGATACGCCCTGATCAAGCATGAGAAGATTTCGCTCACGGTTCAGAAAAAAGTGAAAGGCAAATTAGAGCAAGCCAAGTTTATCTTTAAGCTTCCAACTACGCCACAAGCCTTGGAAAATGACGTAAAACGGCTTCTCAATTTCTAAAAATTCTCTTTTGTGGTATGCTCTTCTTAAAAATAGGAGGGTAAATGATGAGATCATCAAATCCCACACTTCAAGAAAATACCTTTGTCGATCTTCGGGCAAAAGGTGCAGGCAATGCGATGACAGTGTCCGGTACGATCGGCAAAAGCTTTGTCATGCTTCTATTGCTTCTTCTGACCTCAGGATGGACATGGATGAGATTTGTAGCAGCAGGTGGAAATCCAGAATCGGTGACCACGATGATTTGGGTCGGCGCTCTTGGCGGCTTCGGCGTTGCTATTGCGACGATCTTTAAAAAAGAGTGGGCAGCTTTTACAGCGCCGGCTTACGCTCTGCTTCAGGGCTTCTTTATTGGAGGGCTCTCTTCGATCATGGAACTGCAGTTTCCGGGCATTGTGATACAAGCGGCGATGCTGACGTTCGGCACGCTCGGCGCGATGTTAATTGCCTATCAAGCAGGTCTTGTCCGCGCAACAGAGAAATTTAAACTCGGGCTCTTTGCCGCAACTGGCGGAATTGCCATTGTGTACATGATCTCAATTGTTTTGAGTTTCTTTGGAATATCCGTTCCCTTCATTTTTGGTAGCGGACTGACCGGAATTCTCTTTTCTCTCTTTGTTGTTGTCATTGCAGCTTTAAATCTTGTGATTGACTTCGACTTCATTGAAAAGGGAGCGGAGTACCGCGTGCCTAAATACATGGAGTGGTACGGCGCCTTTGCCTTAATGGTCACGCTGATCTGGCTCTATATTGAGTTTTTACGTTTGCTTGCCA
>SLOH01000017.1 GCA_007132595.1 Waddliaceae bacterium
ATTGCAACAGGTGCGAGTGTAGCCTGGTCAACTCTTCTTCAATATCCACCCGATCGGCGAACAAAGCAACTTCCCGAAGTAAACGCTCTTCATTTTCAGCGCCTCCCGGAAGGACCTCATCTAAGATGGCGGTCAGTTTATCCCGCGTCTTACTAACAACTTTAGGAGAGATTTTTTTTATTTCTTTGATACTGCTTTTGATGTTTTCAATGCGCAATAAAATATCATTTGCAAGAAACTCACCCTCTGTTTGTTTCATATCGATCAAGCGCCTTAAAGCGACGTTAAGTAGCTCCAAAACATCTTCGTAAAGCGTCTCATCTTCCAGTTTCTCTTCTTTACGCTCCAAACAGTCGTTCCTCGGTAGCAAAGACAAAATCACATCTCTTGGTTCCACTCCAAGTTGCTTAGCAAGAATGAAAGAGGCTTCCTTTAACTCCTGAGCTAAAGAGATATTTGCTTGAAAAGTCACAGGAGCAAGGCCGTTTCTTTCAATATAGATCTGCACTGCAACTTTTCCACGAAACACTTTCGTGGAAATTAATTTACGTAAAGCTCCCTCTTGCGACTTTAGCTCGCGCGGGAGATCAAGATTAACATCTAAAAAGCGTCGATTCACCGATTGTAACTTGATCGTGCCTTGTCCCCAGGAAAATTCCTTAGACGACTCGGCATAGGCTGTCATACTGTGTAACATTGTAGGTATTCATGGGAGAGTCATATTGGTAAGCATTATATACGAAACCCTAACAAATAACAATACCTACAGCTCAATAACTCTTGTAGGTTCTCCTGAAACTTGAGGTTAATTTAAATTTTGCATAAATTCTTGCTAATTTGAATAAACAGTGGAGGTTAAGCTTTGATCGCTTGTGTGAGTATATTTGTATCGAATTTCAGTCAAAAAACGAAAAAATCACTATCTGAGTGATTCAGAGGTTTTTTTGGTTTTTTGGCCCCACTTAAAAGAGAGGCGGTGGATCGGGCATGGACCATGGGCAGCAAGAGCCTCTCGATGATGCTTGGTTCCGTACCCTTTATGACGATCAAATCCGTATTGAGGATAAAGTGGGTGATACTTTTCGACCATCAACTTGTCACGCACGCATTTTGCTATAATCGAGGCGCAGGCGATCAGAAATGAGAGCTGGTCGCCTTTTATCACTTTTTTACATGGGACATCAGACAGACTAAATCCATCGATCAGCGTATATTCCGGCTGGACTTGCGAAATGGCTTGAAGTGTTGCGAGCTTAGTCGCTTCTAAGATATTAATCTCATCAATCACATCGTGATGAACGATGCCAACACCATATTTGACGTTAGTTGTGATTTTCGTATAAAGATTGTTTCGTTGATGAATTGTCAGCTGCTTACTGTCAAAAACTCCCGGGATCACCACATCAGGACCAGCGGAGCAGCAAGCGGCTACAACCGGTCCGGCCAAAGGACCTCGTCCGGCCTCATCCGCTCCTGCCAAATGCAATGTTTTTGGCATTCGATGCTCGTGATCAAAGGCGAGTAGGGCGGTAAGGTTTTTTTCCGCCCTACCCATCCTCTTAAGCTTTAGTTTCTTCAGTTGTATTTTCTTGCGACGTTGCAGCGTCACTTTTCTCTACTACCGGCTCAACATTTGTATTTTCAGGTGCAGTGACGCGCGCATTTTTTCGACGAGAAACAATACGTCCCTTAACTTTAGACGCCTTTCCTTTTGTTCCACGAAGATAATAAAGTTTGCTGCGACGCACTTTACCTTCTCGTACCAATTCAATTTGGGCTACACGCGGGCTGTGAAGCAAGAATACTCTTTCCATTCCTTCGCCAAAAGCCACGCGGTGCAGAGTAAAGGTTTCTGAAAGACCGGCTCCTTTGCGGGCAATCACAGTTCCTACGAATGCCTGAGTCCGCTCTTTACTCCCTTCAGTAATGCGAATATGCACACGTACCGTGTCGCCTACGCAAAAATCTGGAATATCTGTCTTCAACTGTTTTTTTTCTAGTTTAAGAACAATTGGTAGTTTATTCATTATTTATTCTCCTCACCCAGTAAATCCGGGCGGATCTGTTTAGTTTTTTGTTGCGCTTTCCCTTTTCTCCAAGCGGCAATTTTTTCATGGTTTCCACTTAGGAGAACGTCAGGAACGCGTCTTCCATTAAATTCTTCCGGCCTAGTGTAGTGCGGCCAATCAAACCCGCCATCTTGAAACGAGTCGGAAGCTGCCGCGTCTTGATGTCCAAGTACTCCCGGAACAAATCGAGAGACACCGTCAACAAGGACAATCGCCGGTAAACATCCATTTGTTAGCACATAGTCGCCAATGCTAATTTCTTCATCCACCTCTGCCTCTAAAACGCGCTGATCAATACCTTCATAATGACCGCAGAGTAAAATGAGATGTTCATATCCTGCAAGCTCCTCGCACTTTCTTGCCGTCAAGGGGTTTCCTTGAGGAGAAAGATAAACCACGTGTGATTTCTCTTTGCGGCTTGCTTGAATGGCTTTTGCTACCGGCTCTGCCATTAAAACCATTCCCGGTCCACCGCCATACGGTCGGTCATCGACACGGGAATGCTTTCCTTTCGCATAATCGCGAATATCAATCAAATTAAGTTCGATTAATCCCTTTTCCTGCGCTCTTTTCAATATACTTTCGTCAAAAGGCCCCCGAAAATATCCGGGAAAAAGAGAGAGAATATCAATCTTAAGCAGCTGCCTTCCTTCGCGCTTTTTGCTTTGCTCTTTTCTTTGTTTTTTACTTC
>SLOH01000100.1 GCA_007132595.1 Waddliaceae bacterium
CCCCTGATAAACTCAGGTTTATTAAATTTAGACTGAATTTTTTCTGAAATTTGAAAAAACAATCGAACTTAACTACTTGATAGTTAAGTGAGTGCGTTTTTTTTTTTTTTTTTGAAAAAGACACTAAATTTAAAATGCTGAGTTTATCAGGGGTTCCGTAACTTGTAGACAATCTTAAGTTCACATAATATGGTTATTTTTCAAAAACCTTGAAAGAACGAAGGTCAGTGATCGTGAACTCACTCTTCTGATCTTTCGATTCAAGTGGGTTTTAATCATGCGTTTCAATTAGAGGAGCACAAATGGAATTACTTGTTATCGGAGTCGGTTATGTCGGTCTTGTCGCAGGTACTTGTTTTGCGGAAATGGGTCACAATGTCACTTGCCTAGACATCGACAAACATAAGGTCGAGGGGTTGAAAAATGGTGTGATCCCGATCTTTGAACCAGGTCTCGAGGAGATGGTGCTGAGAAACTCTAAAGCAAAACGCCTACATTTTACGACCGACTATCCTCAGCATGTTGAACGAGCGAAGGTCTGTTTTATCTGCGTTGACACTCCGATCAGTCAAAGTGGCGAGGCCAATCTCACGTATGTCTCAACTGTCGCAAAACAAATCGCTGAACATATGACCGACCATACGTTAATTGTCACTAAGTCCACAGTTCCTGTCGGTACAGCGCACTTTATCACCTCGCTTATTCAAGAAGAGTTAAATAAAAAAGGGAAGAAGGTTTCATTCGATGTGATTGCGAACCCGGAATTTTTGAAAGAAGGCGATGCGATTGCCGATTTTATGAAACCCGACCGTGTAATTATCGGAATAGATAACGAAGCGATCGCTCCGATCATGAAGGAGATTTACTCGCCGTTTATGGTGAGTAGAGAGCGTTTGATTATCATGGACACGCTCTCTGCGGAGATGACTAAGTACACTGCTAACGCAGCGCTTGCCGCGCGTATCTCATTTATGAATGAGATTGCCTCTATTTGTGAGTCTGTCGGTGCAGACATCTCTTCAGTGCGTAAAGGAATTGGAGCTGACAGCCGCATCGGCTATAGCTACCTGTATCCGGGGCCGGGATTTGGAGGTCACTGTCTTCCCAAAGATCTCAGAGCTCTTTGCAGCCAAACAGAAGATGAGACTCTTTTGCTTGATGCGATCTACAAGGTGAACGAAAATCAAAAACGTCTCATCGGAAAGAAAGTGCTTCAGTACTTTGAAAAAAGAGGCGGTTCCTCCAATAAAACGGTGGCAGTTCTCGGCATTGCGTTTAAACCCAACACAGACGATATTCGCGAAGCGCCGGCGCTTGTCCTGATCCGCCAGCTGCTTGACGAGGGCATTTCTGTCCGTCTTTACGATCCGATTGCGTTAGAAAATGCAAAGTCCCACCTACCCGACCATCCTCAAGTGAGCTATTGCACAGATGAGCTAGATGCAGTCGACGGCGCAGACGCCGTTTGCCTTGTGACCGAATGGAAGCAGTTTCGCTTTCTTAATTTTGAGAAATTACTTAACAAAATGAAAGGCCACGCCTTCTTCGATGGAAGAAACCAATACAATCCGAAAGAGATGAAAGCGCGCGGATTTGACTACTTCTCCATCGGACGGACTGCGGAACTGAAGCCCGATACGCAAAAACAGTATGTGTGACCTGACTGACTATCTTACAGAAAAAGGAAAGCTGATCGATGCGCATCTTAACTCCCTTCTGCTAGAGCAAGATGTCCCCTATCTGTCGCTTTTACATGCGGCGCGCTATTCGGTCTTTTCAGGTGGAAAGCGCCTAAGGCCCATCCTTGCTCTCGCAACTGCTGATGTGCTTGGCGGCGACTCGAAGAAGGCTCTCACACCTGCGTGCTGTCTTGAGCTTATCCACACCTACTCCTTGATCCATGACGATCTTCCCTCAATGGATAATGACGATATGCGTCGAGGTCAACCGACCTTGCACCGCGTCTTTCCCGAGTCTCACGCTGTACTTGCCGGCGATTTCCTTTTGACAAAGACGTTTCAGGCCCTCGCTCAAGCGCCCGCCCTTACCGATAGCGAGAAGATTCAATTGATTGACTTGATCGCAACAAGCGCCGGGGATGAGGGAATGCTCGGCGGGCAAGTCATGGACATTGAGGCAACAAACCAGCAAACCTCGCTTGAAAAGCTACAGTCCATCCACAGGAAAAAGACCGGACGGCTGATCACAGCCTCTATTCGAGTCGGTGCGATTTGCGCAAATGCCACAGACCTTGAGATGGAGTCTTTGATCTCCTTCGGAGAAAATATCGGTCTAGCCTTTCAAATTGTAGACGATGTTCTCGATGTCACTTATATCAAGAAAAAAGAAGGGCGAAGCTCTGATGAAATCAACGGAAAATCCACCTACACTTCCCTCTTAGGGGTCACAAAAGCAAAACAAGAGGCGCAAAAACATCTCTCTCTTGCCGAAGCGGCTCTTAATCAGCTATCAAAAGAGACTTCTCGATTAAAACAAATCGCGTCCTATCTTGTGGACCGAAAAAAATAGCACATTCAAGAAGATTTGCGAAATAGTGAAAAAAAGAGTAGAATTTAAAGCATGAGTAGCACTTTTTACCAAGAGAGCCGTAAGTCTTCTGCTCGGGAACTCGCCTCCCATATTCGTCACTATCCTCTGAAGCGGGTGTTTGACTTAATTTTTAGCTTATCTGTCTTAGTGGTTGGCTCCCCTCTCTTTCTTGCCATTGCTCTTGGGGTGAAAC
>SLOH01000053.1 GCA_007132595.1 Waddliaceae bacterium
AAGAGGATATTTTCTGTGTTGACTTTCAAGTACTCTTGGTTGGGGTGCTTGCGTCCGCCTTTTGGGGGGACATTGGCAATGGTGCCTTCGACGATCTTTAAGAGAGCTTGCTGGACACCTTCTCCGGAAACATCACGTGTGATTGAGACGTTGCCGGTGGTTCTGGTAATTTTATCGATCTCGTCAATATAAATGATGCCGAGTTCTGCTTTTGCAATATCGTATTCAGCTGCTTGTACTAGGCGCAGCACGATGTTCTCAACGTCTTCGCCCACATAGCCGGCTTCTGTTAGAGTGGTGGCATCGGCGATTGTAAAGGGGACGTCGAGGATTCTTGCAAGTGTCTTTGCCATTAGCGTTTTTCCCGAACCGGTCGGACCTAGGAGCATGACGTTAGACTTGTTGAATTCAATCTCGTTTGCTTTTCCTAAATTGCGTACCCGTTGGTAGTGATTATAAACGGCAACAGAGATCGCTTTTTTCGCTTCATCTTGACCGATGATATAGGCATCTAGCTCTTCTTTAATTTCTTTTGGCTTCAGCGTGCGCAGCTCAAATTTGGTCTGCTTTTTTTTCTCGATAATATTTGCGCAAAGTCCGACGCATTTATCGCAGATATAGGCGCTTGGGCCTGAAATCATCTTTTCTACGGCTTCTTCAGTTCTTCCACAAAATGAACATGTGGCAAGTTCTTGGCGCTTTTTATTCATGAGTCCTTTTTCTTTTCGATCACTTCATCGATTAGGCCGTACTTTTTCGCCTCTTCAGGGCTCATGAAAAAGTCGCGGTCGATATCTTTTTTAATGTCTTCAACCGACTTTCCGGTGCATTCGGCGAGAATGTTGTTTAAACGCTCTTTCATATACAAAATTTCATTGGCTTGAAGCTCAATGTCAGCGGAGGTTCCTGAAATCCCGCCATGCGGCTGGTGGATCATGATGCGGCTGTTAGGCAGTGAGAAGCGTTTTCCTTTGGTTCCCGCTGTGAGTAGCAAAGCGCCCATAGAAGAGGCTTGTCCAATGCAGTAGGTGTTGACATCGCAACCAAGCCACCGAAGGGTGTCGAAGATGGCAAGACCTGCGGTGATGTATCCGCCCAGTGAATTGATGTAAATGTGGACATCCTTTTTGGGATCTTCCATTTTAAGGAAGAGGAGTTGGGCGACAACGACGTTTGCGACTTGATCCGTAATGTCTGTCCCAATAAAGATAATTCGGTCCTTAAGGAGTCTGGAATAGATATCCATGGAACGCTCACCGCGACCGGTGTCTTCGATGACATAGGGGGTGAGTGAATTTTTAAATCGTTGATCTTGAGTCATGCTTAAGTCCCGCTTTTATTTGCCTATTATTCTCAGATTTGCCCTATTTTGTCGAGCAGGAAGTCTTCAACTTTGGTTCTTAGTAGCTTCAAGTAGATTTGCGATTGAATCGCTTCATGATTTTGCATCTGTTCGGGGGTGATTGACCCGTCGAACATCATGCGCATGGACTCAGAAGATATCTCTTCATTTGAAACTTGGACTTGATGTTCCTCTGCCGCTCTTTGCGTGAGAAAATAGAGAGACAGTGAGTCTTTCACTCTTTTGTCGACATTATCTTCAAAATTTTTGAGCGCTTGATCGTGTGTCGCCTCATCTAGCTTATTTGACTCAAGGTTACGCTTAAACTCAGCAAGGCGGTGCTGTTTTTCGGATAGAAAAATCGACTCGGGAATCTCGCACTCGTGTGTATTAATGAGCTGCTCTTCGAGTTGCTCGCGAAGCTTGCTCTTCTTTTCCTCAAGTGCGCGGGTCTCGAGTTGTTTTTGCACTTTCTCTTTCAGCTCATCTAACGTCTCTACCCCAATCTTTTTGAAGAGCTCTTCATCAAATTCGGGGAGTTTAGGCTGCTCGATCTTGTTGATTGTGATTTTGACTTGTGTCGGATTAAATGCCACATCTTCATCAGTCTCTTTTTCGCTGGTTCCCTCAGGAGCATCGCCTTTTGTTTTTCCAATCAAAAGAGCGCGCATCCACTTGGCCATTCCTTTTTCCGAGACGTGAAAGCGATTGTCTTCGACCATGGTTGTCTTTTGGTCGAGATTTTCAATGGTGAGATTGACATAGTCATTTTCTTCGACGGCTCGATCTTCAATCTCATTCCACTCGGCATAATGGAGGCGAATGTTTTCAAGTGTTTGGTTGATTTTCTCTTGATCGATCGTTTCTTGTTCGACCGGTTCAATTTTTATTTTCTCAACATCAATGGTGGGGATTTGTGGTGCTGTCTCAAAAGAGATGGAAAATTCCGCCCCTTTTTCAAGGTCCATTGACTTTAGATTCGGTTTTTTGATTTGTTTTTGGCTGTAAGGAGCAATTTGGAGCATCTGTATCGCTTCCTTGAAAGCGACGTTGATGAGAACTTCTTCCCACTCTTTTTTGACGTACTGTGCGTAATTTTCGAGTATAAAGGATTCGGGTGCGCGTCCTTTACGAAACCCCGGAACGGAGACTTCTTTGTTAATGTTTTTAATGGCTCGCTGATGCGCAGCTTTTGTCGCTTTAGGGGAGACTTGAATGTCGAGATTCACTTGGCAACCCGGTTTTTTTTCTATAGCAACGGTGATATTTTCGTTTTTTTCTGTATTTGTCGTCATAAAGGTAAAATTGGGGTTAAAGAATAGCGGGTGATGAGATTCGAACTCACGACCCTCACGTTGGCAACGTGATGCTCTACCACTGAGCTACACCCGCA
>SLOH01000130.1 GCA_007132595.1 Waddliaceae bacterium
AAGCAGCTCCTAAGAAAAAAGCGGCTGCAAGTAAAAAAGCGGCTCCTAAAAGAAAAACAGCAGCTCGGGCACGCCCTCTTGCTGTCAAAAGAAAAGCAGCTTCAAAGAGAAGAACAGCTAAGCTTCCTTCTCGCCGAAGAGCGACCCGCAGATAAATTTTCTTATCTAGTTTTGGGGAAGCAACAGCTTCCCCTTTTTTTTCTGGCCAAGCGACTTTAATCCCCCTTACTTTTTTTTCTTCTTTCAAGTATGCTATCTGCTGTGAAAAAAGAAAAAATAATCGAAACTGACATTAGCCACTTTTCAAAAAAGGGCAATGGTTTAGGGGAAATAGAAGTTCCTTTCACCATTCCAGGCGACCGAGTGATCGCAGCTAAAAACGGCAAAAAAGGCAGATTAAAAGAAATTCTGCGCCCGTCAAGCGACCGTATCACGGCGCGGTGTGAACACTTTGGCAGTTGTGGAGGGTGTCGTTGGCAGCAGATGCCTTACGAAAAGCAGCTATTCTACAAAGAGGAAATGGTCAAAAACTGGTTTAAAGACCTTATCGAACCATCGACTGGGTTCTCGCCAATTATCCCATGCGACCCCCCGTGGAACTATCGCAATAAGATGGAGTTTAGTTTTTCCTCTAGCAGATCAAAGGAAAAACACTTGGGACTTATAATGGAGGGAAGTCGTGGTAAGGTCTTTACTCTAAATGAGTGCCATCTTTGTCCTGAATGGTTTGTCCAGGTCAAAAAAAGCGTCCAAACCTGGTGGGAGCAGAGTCGTTTAGAAGGATATCATCCCTACTCAGACGAGGGAACCCTCAGAACGCTCACCCTTCGAGAAGGGGTTCGCTCAAAAGAAAAAATGGTGATGCTCACCGTATCGGGCAACCCAAAATTTTCCATGAAGGAAGAGGAAATCAAGGAATTTGTCAATTGTGTAAGGGAAACTGTTGATGTCACGAGCATTTTTTTACAGATTCATCAGATCAAAAAAGGAACTCCGACGCAGTTTTTTGAAATGCACCTCTATGGCAAGGAAACAATCACAGAGACTCTCTTCGTGCAAGAAAACCGCCTAGACTTTGTCATCAGCCCCACCGCTTTTTTCCAACCTAACACAAGACAAGCCGAAAAGCTGTACACAAAGGCAATTGAACTTGCAGATATTTCTAAAGACTCGATTGTCTATGATCTTTACTGCGGAACGGGGACACTTGGCATCTCTTCATCAAAATTTGCCGGACAAGTCATTGGTATTGAGCTATCTCCTGAGTCTACTCTCGATGCCAAGGAAAATGTGAAGAATAATGGCTGTTTAAATGTCCGCATTGAAACCGGTGCAGTAGAAAAAAAACTTGCCGAACTTCGAAATCATCATGAGATTCCGGACCCGGATATTGTCTTTATCGACCCGCCGCGCGTTGGACTCGACCCATTGGCACTTCGCTGCTTAATTGAATTAAAGCCTAAAAAAATCGTTTCAATTTCTTGTAATCCCGTCACCCAGGCGGAAAATATTAAAGAACTTGTTTCAAAGGGATGGCAAATGGACTCTATTCAACCCGTAGATCAATTCCCCCATACGGCACATATCGAAAACATCGTGATTTTATCGGAGAGAAACGAGCGCCCATGAAATTTACCCTGAACAAAAGCGACAAAGACAGCAAAGCGCGCCTTGGACTCATTGAGACCACTCACGGACCGATCCAAACCCCTGTTTTTATGCCTGTTGGAACAAGGGGGGTAGTCAAAACACTCACAAATCAGCAACTTCTAGATTTGAATGTCCCGATTATCTTGGGAAATACCTACCACTTGATGCTTAAGCCCGGTGTTGAAATCATTAAAAAAGCCGGTGGTCTTCACAAGTTTATGAACTGGGAAAGAAATATATTAACAGATTCAGGCGGTTTCCAAGTCTTTTCCCTTTCAAATTTAAACAAAATTACCGAAGAAGGAGTCTATTTTCAATCTCATATCGACGGATCAAGGCATTTCCTTGGACCAACGGAGAGTATGGAAATTCAAAAGATCATTGGCTCAGACATCGTAATGGCATTTGATGAGTGCTCTCCTTACCCCTGCTCGCTCAAAGAGCTTGAAAAAGGAGTCAGCCGCACCACGCGTTGGGCAAAAGTTTGTCGAGACTATGAACTTCAATCGCATCAGAGCCTTTTTGGTATCGTCCAAGGCGGAATGGAGTCAAAATTGCGAGAGCAATCAGCAACCGAGCTTGTTTCGCTTAATTTCGATGGCTACGCAATTGGAGGGCTGTCAGTAGGAGAACCCGCGCCATTGATGAACAAAATGATCGAGCAGACCGTCCCCTTTTTACCGGAAAAAAAACCCAGATATCTAATGGGCGTCGGCACCCCTCGCAATATTATTGAAGCTGTGATGCGCGGCATCGACATGTTTGATTGCGTCATGCCAACAAGAAATGCTCGCAATGGAACTGCATTTACCTGGAGTGGAAAAGTCTCTATTAAAGCCGGGAAGTATGCAAGCGACTTTACCCCCCTTGACGAGACGCTTGACTGCTATACCTCTCAATTTTCAAAAGCGTATCTTAGACACCTTCTGAATGTCGATGAAATCACCGGTCTCACTTTAGTTTCTCTTCACAATATCGCCTTTTACCTTGATTTCATGAAAAAAATGAGGCAAGCTATCGAGAGTGACCAGCTCATGGAGTTTTATCAGCTTGTGTCAGAAATTTATCCA
>SLOH01000058.1 GCA_007132595.1 Waddliaceae bacterium
AAGATCAAGCGGCTGGAGAAGCCCAAAGACTCTTTCAGGAGCTACTAAAAGATCTCCCCCCTTCAATGAGGGAGGCTGTCTTAAGCGGATTGATGAGTTACTTCGACAGCAACCCCGACTTTGATCAACTCCTTGAACCGCAAAAAGTATATGCGCAAATCTACTCTCGCATCCCTCACGCCGACCCAAAAGGATAAAAGTGTCAGCACCCATCCCGATCCCTTATAACCGATGTGACAATGCGCCTGAAGTTCGATTCATCCAGTCGTATGTCAAACACATATATGATTCTGTCTATTTCAACAGTCAGGAACTTGGAAATTATCCGGTCAGCCCTCCAAAACCGAGGAGAGCGAGTCGCAGACATACGGTCAAGAAAGTAGATATTCAAAACTGCAAAAGCGCGCATGCATTCATCAAACTCAGAAAGCAGGTAATCCCTAGAAAGTCCCACTCAATATATAAAGGGTTTTCCGATCTTGAGAAAATTAACTGGGGGCTCTCTCAACTCCTGATTATCGACATGCTCAGTGCCAATCACTTGCCCAAGGCAGGTCGGAAAAATATCGAAAATACATTTCACAGACATATTAGGGACGTAAGAACCTGGGTGAACAAAAGTCATTCCATAAATGGCAAAGCCAGGGTATCAGCACTCAGACTTTTAACAAGGCTCGAGCGTCTCCCGATTTCCAAGATACGGTTGTAGCACCTTTGGTATATTGACTGTCCCATCGGCATTCTGGTTGTTCTCGAGAAGAGCAACCATTAACCGTGAAGTCGCAAGGCCCGAGCCATTCAATGTGTGGACAAGTTCCGGTTTCTCACCCTTTCGTCTAAACCGAATATGGGAGCGCCTTGACTGATAGTCGCTGCAATTAGAAATAGATGAGACCTCGTAATAACGGTCTTGCCCCGGTAGCCACACCTCGACATCGATTGTTCGAATAGAAGAGAACGACATATCTCCCGTGACAAGAAGAGCATTTCTGTAATGAAGTCCAAGGCCTTGTAAAATCTCTTCGGCATTTGCGACCATCAAGTCAAACATTTTTCCACTCTCTTCAGGCTTAGCAAAACAAAACATTTCCACTTTGTTAAACTGATGAGTGCGTATGAGCCCTCTTTCATTAGAGCCCGCAGCTCCGGCTTCTCTTCTAAAGCATGGAGTATAGGCAACGTATTTTAAAGGCAAAACGCTCTCGTCGAAAATTTCATTGGCATGAAGGCCATTCAGTGGAACCTCAGCTGTTGGGATCAAATAAAGATTAAAATCCGAATCGTGAACTTTAAATTGTTGGTTCTCAAATTTTGGCAGTTGTCCGGAGCCGTAAAGCACCTCAGGGCGCACAAGTGCAGGAAGCATCCACTGCTCAAATCCGTTTTTGATATTCACACTGAGCATATAGTTGATCAATGCCCACTCAAGCATTGCGCCAAGCCCTTTATAGACGGGCCATCCCGTTCCGGTAATTTCAGCGCCGCGCTTAAAATCAAATAGTTTTAGCTCTTCATTCAGTTCTAAGTGATTTTTAAAATCAAAGTTAAAGGTTGGCTTCTCTCCCCACTCCTTTACAATCACGTTATCCTTCGGATCTGCAGAGACTTTAATATCATCCATCGGAATATTCGGGAGCCTTGACAGCCGGTCATTTAATGTCTCCTCGACCTCCTTCACTTGGCTGTCAAGCGCATGGATCTCATCTGCCTGCTTCGCGACACTCTCTAAAATCTCACTTACGTCTTCGCCTTTACGTTTTCTGTCTCCAATCTCTTTGGACACTCGATTACGCTCGGCTTTTAACGACTCAACTTTTGTTTTTAATTTACGAAGGTCAGCATCTAAAGAGAGAACCGTTGCGACTTCCGCCTCAGGATCTTTAGTTTTAAGCTTAGCTTCGACCTCTTTAGGGTTTTCGCGTATGAGGGTAATATCTAACATAAGAACTCCAGTTGAACAAAGTAGGATAAAGAAAAAAAAGCTGCAGGTCAATCTCGGATTTGACCTGCAAACAAACTACAAGATGATTTTAAAACCATTATCATCAGTGATCACTTGAAACGTGCGGTTAACCATGCTACTGATGAGAACTCCTGTGGCAGCACCTGCGATCAGACCCAAGCTAAATGACGCAATAGAGACTCCTACGGCGATTGCAGCAACAATTGCTAAAACAGGAAGCGCGATTTGTTTGATCCGCTCGATGCGCGGGTCATTCCACATTTTCTTTGCCTTTTGTAAAAGAGTCAGCGCTTCTGCTCCAGCTTCGAGATTCTCTACCCCCTCTTGACCCTCTTTCGGAGCTGCAACCTTTTTAAGTATCTGCTTGTAGTCGACGGAGATGCCGCCTTCATGAAACTCAATCACGAGTGATTTTTCTTTAAGAGAGCCGGCAACTAGACCTGGGATCACGCTGAATAAAAAAATCAATCCATTTCTTGCTAAGCTACTCACAGAGACAGCAGCGGCAAATAGGATCACCGGGATTGCAATGTACCGCACTTTCTTCACTCCCGGACTATTGCAAAACGTTTTAATCTTATTTAAAGAAATAAAATCCCTTGCCTCAAAGTGTTGTTGAGTGATCGCCTGTTGTGGAATTTGTGCTAACGGAACTGCCATCGGAACCTCCTAAAATTGATTGGTTTTTTTTGAAATCAGTCCATTATATTCATTACATTTAAAAAGGACAACCCATTTATTATTGATTAAAAGC
>SLOH01000167.1 GCA_007132595.1 Waddliaceae bacterium
ATTTCAGATTAATTTAATTATTTATTTGATAGTATGCAATTAAAGGGGGGTGAGATGAGTTTTATTATAGGTTCTGCAGACAGCTCGTATTATGCAGTTGAATCTTCACTTGTGGCAATCATCGAAGATCGACATTTTGCAGAAAAATCCGGTGCTAAAGGACTAGAAGACCGCTACACCTCAATGACTCCTAAAGACAAAATCACATCTAAAGTCATCAAATCCTCTCTGTTTGATCGCCTCTGTTGGATACCGGGATTAAGCACCCTCACTGGAGGAATTCGCGCGCTTGCCGCTATTTTTCATCTCCTGCTGAATGGAATTAAGCTTGCATGGCATTCCACTTGGGGCTCTAAGCTCTATCAAAATAAAAAAGAGATCGCATTTGGTTTCCATCAGCTTGGACTTGGGGTTTTAGAAGCGATTCCGTTCATTGGCAATCTAGCTGCTTACCTACTATATCGAAGACGCAAAGCTAAAATCCAAGCGCATGCGAAACAAGCCTTGCGCAGGCTGATTCCGATTGGCAAGCACCCCGAGGAAAAAGAAAAATACGCTCGGTTAGTTCAAAAGAGAATTGCAGAGCTTAGCGATGAATCAATCGAAAAAAAGAGACTGTACGATGAGCCGCTCTTTCAGCAAATTCAAGAACCTGAAAAGTTTCAAAAATGGTTAGATGAGTCGGAAGGTGATCATGTTTCTGCAAAAGGAGTCGTAAAAGAGTTAACAAGACTTTATAAACCGACTTATTTTCTACACGCCATCTTTACCTACCATGCGGATGCCACGGAAAAGAGTCACACAGAAACAGATATTATTTCTCTTTAAAAAACCTGAGTTTATCAGAGGCTCCTAAAGGTCTTTTATCAGGGGTTCCTTATGGAACACATACAAACCCATCGTCGTAAATCGCTCCTTTTGGACCTAAAGTAAGACTGCCTTCAAAGAACTCTTTATAGACCTTTAACCCTTGTTCAGCTGTTTGTATGCAAAAGAAGCAATTGCTCAGCCACTCCGAGCCTTTGATTGTACCGGAGTTTAAGTTGCATCGGTATCGGGCGGTCACTTTGCACCTCCAGTAGTCAACAGACCCAAACAGAATCACCGGCGTTAAAGGAACCGATCCGACTTTGCGCCTGACCTCTTCTAGACAGTACTCAAAGTCCGTTCCAATCCCACCCGCTAGCACAATCGGGAAATCAAGGCCAAATTCCGCTTGCCGCTCGACAAGCTTATCTAGACGGTATGTCATTTTTGCTTCAATATAGGGGTTTTGCCGCTGTTCATTGACAACACTTTCGCGCTCCGCTTGAAAGTCCACAACATTGGCGCACGATAAGATTTGAAGATTTTTTGCGATGCGGTTTCCCTCCTCCATCACTCCCGGACCGCCGCCTGTAATCAAAGCCAAAGGCGTATTTTTATTCAGTAGCGGATGCTCCATCGTACTTCTCATTTCCAAAACACCTTTTAATAGCGCCTCAACTTCTGCGCTAAAATCGCCTTCGAGAAGGTTTGAGCCATAAAGCCCGAAGACCGTTGACTGTAAAAAATCCTCGCTTCTCTCAAGCGGAACAAAGAGACCCGAATCATCCCCTGGTTTTTCGAGGTATTGAAGGATTGTGTTTGTTTGCTTATCAACCCAGTACACAGGGACGGCAAATTTATACAAGTCATGAAGAAGCGAGCGATCTTCTGCAGAGAAAAACCCATTATGGGAAAGCGAGGCGAGCTGGAAATAAATCCCCTTCAAGTGTTCTTGGACATGGTTGGAAAGAAGCATTCTCTTCATTAAAGGAGAGGGGAAGTAACGCGTGAGGAGTATCCCTTGAGATGTGATCACATCATCGTCAATATTTTTTAACACATCATACTGCGATTGCTGCTTGATATAGCGATCAACCATTAAGGACTGTCTCTGTGTCTGCAAATGGCCGGGAAATTCGTGCATTTTGGGTTTGCTTGTCGTCCAATCATCCCCTGTCAGATTGAGGAGTTGCCCGCCTTTGACGATGTAGACAGATGCTTGCGCATCGATAGGCTCAGGAGCCGTTTGAAAGGCAGAAAAGATCTGCTTAGAGTCTCGCAAACAGTCTTGCAATTGATCGCGGTCTTCAAAATAGATATGTTCGCGGTAAGCCTCTAGTGTATAAAACTCAAGGGGAATATCTGTCAGCTCTCGGTCACTTTCTCCATATAACTCATAGATATTTCCGGAAGCCTTGGTATCCGGCTGTAAAACAGAGGCGCTAGTATGGGTATAACCGGGTGTTAAAAGCTCGTTGACAACATGGGCAAACACAGTGCGGATATGCAGAGGCATTGTCTTCACAAGCAGCATCTCACCCTCTTCGACTGTTCTTGTGGACTTCGGGTCGATTGACTGGTTCATCTCAACAATCTCCCGTATTGGAAGACCTTCGATTAACGCTTTGGCAACTGTTGGCAGAATCCCTTCAGTTGACTCATCATACACAACTCTGCCGTGTTGAAGACTTAAATACGCGACTGCTCTTCCGTCCACTTTATCCAGAATAAGATCCGAGCTCCCTTGAAGACCGCCCAAGGAGAGAAGGGGGCTTCCCCATCGATCCGATCGGCCAAACATGCGAGAAATATAGTTTGGGTTTCTCACACGCCTTCTTTCATCTGCAGCAAATAATTTGCCGACCATTGCCCCTTCTTGAAGAAAGCTTAGCATTTTTTTACCGAGAG
>SLOH01000092.1 GCA_007132595.1 Waddliaceae bacterium
ATTTCAAATATAACTTCGCTCATAATACCATCTCACGTTCTCTAATCAATTCTTGTTCAGTTTCATAAATTTTATTTGCTAAAAACTCGTTCCACTCGATGTCCGGCACAATATTGCTTGATCGACACGGAAATGAGAAGACTAAGTTTTCGTCAATGCTATAGGGGTTACCCTCGGTATACACTGCTGAAGAATCCCAGAGTCCTTCAGGTGGCAAATTAATAACCGAGCACATCGCATCGAGTGCTGCTGATGCAGCTGAGGCAGCAGAAGATGCTCCCCTCGCCTTTATAATTGCAGCTCCTCTATTTTGAACAGCTGGAATAAACTCCTCTTCAAACCACATCGGATCCCCAATCACATCTCTAGCCGGCTCTCCGCCAATTTGGGCGTGAATAAAGTCGGGCACTTGAGTGGAAGAGTGATTTCCCCAAATTGTCATATGGGACACCTGTACAATATCGACTCCTGCCTTTTGAGCGAGAAGCGCTGTTGCTCGATTCTGATCCAAACGGGTCATCGCATGAAAATTCTTTTTGGGAATGTTTGGCGCGTGATGAATCGCGATTAGACAATTGGTGTTGCACGGATTTCCAACAACTAAGACTTTCACATCTCGATTGGCGGCTTCATTTAACGCTTTTCCCTGTTCGACAAAAATTTGAGCATTTTCCTTGAGAAGGTCCGATCTCTCCATCCCGGGACCTCTGGGTTTAGAACCGACTAAAAAGGCGTAGTCCACTCCTTCAAAAACTTCCTTTGGATTGGTCCCGATTCGCACTTCCTTTAGTAAAGGAAATGCGCAGTCATCAAGCTCCATTTTGACGCCTTCCAATTTTTGGAGTGATTCCGGGATCTCGAGAATATGCAAAGCAATCGGCTCATCACCTAAAAGCTCGCCTTTTGCCAATCGAAATAATAAACTGTATGCGATATTCCCCCCGCCTCCAGTCACTGCAATGCGCTTCATTAAATTCTCCTTTAAATTTTAATGTTTAACTTGCGCAAGGTTGATTTGTCAAGAAAAAGCCCGCATAAGGAACCTCTGAATCACTCATGTTGTTAAATTTTGCCGAAGCTCCCGATGGAGGACAGATAGAAAAATGAAGTCAATTTAAATAAATGTTCACCCACATCTTAATCATTTATTTAAAAACATCACCTATAATTGAATTTTAAAATAAATATAGGGTTTAAAAATGAATAATTATGAAAATTATAATGACGACTTCTATGAAGAAAATGAGCAGCAGGGAGTGAGGCGCTTTCTTACAATGACATTTAGATTTGGCGTTGCTCTATTCATCATCGGACTGCCGATTGCTCAAGTGCTCTTTTTCGGATGGCTAATTAGCATACTGTAGATGGGAGTCGAAAGAACAAACGGATTGAACTCCAATAGAGCTTCTGTTGTTTTCATTGATCGCAATCAAGATTTCTTGATATTATACTTCCATGACTATCGGAATTACAGAAATTTTTGAAAGTGTGCAAGGCGAAACAACACTTGTTGGTTTGCCTACGACATTTGTGCGTCTTTCTCAGTGCAATCTGCGCTGCTCTTGGTGCGACACCCCCTATTCATTTTCTAGAGGGAATAAACAGACGATTGAGTCCATCATCGATAAGATAGAGGCATTTGGTCATCGGCATGTGTGCATTACGGGTGGAGAGCCTCTCTTGCAAAGTGAAGTATTGTCTCTTATGGAAGCGCTTTGCGATAAGAATTTTATCGTCAGCATCGAAACCGGCGGCTCACTTTCAACTGAGAAAGTCGATCCGCGAGTCACTGTCATACTCGACATTAAATGTCCGGGAAGTCAGATGAGCGATCGGAATCTGTATCAAAATATCGACTACCTAAAAGCGCAAGATGAGGTGAAATTTGTCATCTTAAATGAAGAGGACTACGCGTTTGCAAAGCAGGTTTGTGAAAAATACAATCTCTTGACCCGGCCACTTCTCCCTCTATTTTCTCCTGTCTTCAATCAACTGGAAGCAAAGAGTCTTGTGAAGTGGATTTTACGCGATCGTCTGCCCGTTCGACTCAACTTACAGACACATAAATTTATCTGGCACCCAACGACAAGAGGAGTCTAACGATGAAAGCTGTTATTCTATTAAGCGGAGGCGTGGATTCTACTCTATGCCTGGCAAAGGCAATTGAATATGGAATCGACTGCTATGCGCTTTGTTTCGATTATTTCCAAAATCACAGGATTGAGATAAAGGCTGCTAAAAAGATTGCGGATCACTATCAAGTTCCATTGACCTGCATTCGGATTGATCCGGCGCTATTTGGATTAAACCCTTTGATTACAGGCGAGAAAATCCCGAAAAACCGCACCCAAACAGAAATCAATGGATCGGTTGCAAGCACGTTTATCCCGGGACGCAACACGCTTTTTTTAGCTTCCGCAGCAAGTTACGCGGAGTCAATTGGCGCATGCGAAATACATATTGGAGTGGGCGCCGCGGATGAAATTCCATATCCTGACTGCCAACCCCAATTTATTCAAGCTTTCCAACAACTGATTGTGGCCGGAAACAACAAAAATTCGCCAACAATTCAAGCCCCGCTAATCGGTCTAAGTAAAAGAGAAATTGTAGATGAGGCTGTGCGCCTAAACGTCCCTCTTACTTATACACATAGTTGTTATGATCCCGTCGATGACAGCCCATGCGGCAAGTGCGA
>SLOH01000135.1 GCA_007132595.1 Waddliaceae bacterium
ACTTTAAAAAAGAGGTCTTGGAGCCCAAAAGCGAGATCTATTTTTTTGTTCTTGAAGACACAAAAACTAAGGACATCGGGGGGTGCTGCGGAATTTACTCGAAAACTGCCATGAAAGAGCCCTACTACTTTTTTTTAGTGGATCAAGATGTACTACACCCTTTTTCTGTAGTCGATGGTCCGGCAGAGTTATGCGCTCTCTACCTTTCCCCTGATTTTCGAAGCAAAGGTCTTGGCACATTTCTCTCCACAAGTCGCCTGCTTTTTCTTGCCAACTTTCCCACTCGGTTTGAAAAACAAGTGATGGCAAGAATCCGCGGTTTGATCAGTAAAAAAGGCGAGTCGCCATTCTGGAACGGCTTGGGGCAACATTTTTTTCATATTACATTTAAAGAGGCAGAGCAAAAGTTAGAGTCAACAGAGGGATTTGTTGGGAAGTATCTTCCCATCCACCCCATCTACACCTGTTTGTTGAACAGGGAGACAGTCCAGGCAATTGGTGAGCCACACACAAACAGCACAGGGTCAATGAAAATTTTAGAGAAGCAAGGGTTTAAGAAGACAGATTGGATTGACATCTTCGATGGAGGACCGGTCCTAGAGGCAAATTTACAAGAAATTGAGCTTGTTAAAAACAGCACGCTTGCAACCATTCAAAAGATCGCAAAGATTGAAAATGGAGTCGATGCTCTCATCGCAAATCATGACCTTGCTTTTCGCGCCTGCACAGATGAGATACAGATCATCGACAACACGCATATTCACTTGAGTCCTGAGGCAGCAGAGGCACTCAAACTGGGTGAAGGAGATAGGGTAAGATATGCAAAGCTATAACCCCGCAACAGGTAAACTCCTATGGGAGGGAAAAGAGGCAAGCGCACGTGAGATTCAGGGTGCAATTACTCGCGCGCAAAGCGCTTTTAAAAAATGGTCGTCATTCTCTTTTGATGAGAGAAAACAACTAGTCGAAGCCTTTGCAGATGAGCTTGCCAAAGTAAAGGATCAATTTGCAGAGTGTATTTCCGAAGAGGTAGGAAAACCTCTATGGGAATCAAAGGCAGAAGTCGATGCGATGATCGCAAAAGTTGCAATCTCTGTTGACGCATACGAAAAGAGAACCGGAACAGTCAAAAGAGATCAGTCGCTGACGCGTCACAAACCCCACGGAGTCTTAGCTATCCTAGGCCCCTACAACTTTCCCGGGCACCTGCCAAATGGCCACATCATACCTGCATTGATCGCCGGCAACGCCGTGATTTTAAAGCCAAGTGAAAAGACGCCGAAAGTAGGTGAAGAACTGCTAAAGATATGGGAGCGTGTCGCTGGACTGCCGGAAGGTATCGTGCAAGTTCTACAAGGCGGCGCGTCTGTTGCAAAAGAATTGATTAGGGGCGTTGATGGGGTGTTGTTTACCGGGAGCTTCGCGGTCGGAAAGCAGATTCATCAGGCGCTTAGTCAGCACCCGGAGAAAATCCTTGCTCTTGAGATGGGCGGAAACAATCCGCTTGTCGCATGGGATGTAAGCAATCTAAAAGCTGCAGCTTACACCATTTTACAATCAGCCTTTCTCACCTCAGGGCAGCGCTGCACATGCGCAAGACGGCTCATCATCCCAAATGATTCAAGAGGAGAGAAACTACTGAGTAGCCTAATTCCAATCGTGAAAGAGATCAAAATCGGCCCCTACACAGACGAGCCGGAGCCGTTTATGGGCCCACTCATTTCAGAAGAGGCGGCAAAACATGTGATAGAAGCGCAAAAAAAAGGGACGAGCATACTTAAGTGTCAAAGAGACGGCGCCTTTGTGACTCCCGGGATCATTGACATGACAGATCACCTACGCAATGATGAGGAGATCTTCGGTCCACTCCTCCAGGTCATCCGGGTAAAAGAGTTTAGCCACGCGATTGCAGAGGCAAATCATACAGAATATGGGCTTTCCGCCGGCATCCTCACAGATCATAAAGAGCAGTATGACGACTTTTTTTCGCAAATTAACGCCGGCATTGTGAATTGGAACTGCTCCCTAACAGGAGCGAGCAGCAGCGCGCCATTCGGAGGAATCGGCAAGAGCGGCAATCACCGCCCGACCGCATATTACGCAGCTGACTACTGCAGCTACCCTGTCGCCTCAATGGAAAAAGAGGCGCTATCCTTACCTGCAACACCACTACCGGGGATACAACTATGACAGCAACCGAAGTGAATTTTGATGCGCTCGTTGGGCCAACTCATAATTTCGCAGGACTTGCCGTTGGCAATCTTGCAAGTCAGAGCCATGAGGGCGCGCGTTCACATCCAAAGCAAGCGGCTTTGCAGTCTCTTGATAAAATGAAACGACTTACCGATCTTGGACTGCGTCAAGCTGTCCTACCTCCTCACGTAAGGCCGCACTTGCCGACACTGCGTAGACTCGGCTTTATCGGCCCGGATCAAAAGCTCCCGCAAAAAGTGCTCAAAGTTGACCCGAAACTTTTGCAAATGGTTAGCTCCGCCTCGCCGATGTGGGCAGCAAATATTGCAAGTGTCACTGCCGCAATTGACACGCAAGATGAGCACGTTCACATCACCCCCGCCAACCTAATCGCAAACTTTCATCGATCGATTGAGGCAAAGACAACTGAGCGGATCTTAAAGGCAATTTTTTCAGACCCCCTCTATTTCACCGTTCACGAGCCACTCCCAAGCCATGCG
>SLOH01000001.1 GCA_007132595.1 Waddliaceae bacterium
ACTGGATCACGAGAGGTGAAAAAACCGCAGAGTTTGAAGAAGCAGTCGCCGAGTATGTAGGGGCAAAGTATGCTGTTGCCTTTAATAGCGGGTCATCTGCTCTTCATGCATCGGCTTTTGCTGTCGATGTGGGGTCGGCAGATCGTTTTCTCACAACGCCCAATAGTTTTATCGCATCGTCTGGCTGCGCAGTTGCGCACGGAGCGACTCCAAGATTTATTGATATTGACCGCAAGACAGGCTGTCTTGATCAGACGCTCGTAGAAACGCATATCAATAGGCCCTTAAGCCGAGGAAAAACGGTATTTTTGCCCGTTCACTTCGCCGGTATTCCATTTGATGTCCAGAAAATCAGCCAAAAAATTCAAGATCCTCACACTGTAATTATCGAGGATGCCGCCCACGCGCTCGGCTCACAATACAAAAATGGGCAAATGGTCGGTTCTTGCGCTTTTTCGGACGTAACGGTTTTTAGCTTTCATCCCGCCAAGACCATTACAACGGGCGAGGGGGGGATGGTGACCACAAATGATCAAAACCTATATGAGCGTTTGAAGCGATTTCGCAATAATGGGATTGAAAGAAAAGTCGATGTTCCTTGGGAATATGATGTCGCTAAGACGACAGGAAACTTCCATTTGACAGATTTTCAAGCGGCTTTGGGTTTAAGTCAGCTGAAAAAAGTCGATGAATATATTTCTAAAAGGCGCGAGTGTGTCAACCACTACCGGACGCTTCTTTCTGACTTCCCTCACCTTAAGATGTTTGCTCCCGAGTGGGATGAAAAGACGGCGCATCATCTATTTGTCGTCCAGATTGACTTTGAAGCGCTTGGAACAAGCAGGGAGCATGTGATGCACTCACTTCTGGAAAAAGGGGTCGGCACGCAACTGCACTACATTCCGATTTACCGCCACTCAGCGATTCAAAAGATCTCCGGTGATGTTTCGGAGTATTTTCCTGAGATGGAAGCGTACTACTCTCAGGCGTTGACTCTCCCTCTTTACCCTCAACTTGCACTTTCCGATGTTGAGTATATCGTGAAGAGTTTGCGCGAAGTAACCTATTCTTCGTAGGCAAGTATAAGCGCGCGGGCGATATTAGAGACAGACGGGTCTTTTTCCTTCGAAAGGATTCTGGCAAGTTTAAGGCCTTCTTGTTTCTTGCCGAGCATAATGAGGGCTTTGGAAAGATTGATCAGGGTGGGCGCGTGATCGGCATCCATTTTCAGGGCGCGATCGAGGTATGCAAGCGCTTCCTTTGGACGTCCAAGTTGCACGTAAAGAGCGCCTAGCGTTTGTGTGTCATAGGCGCTTTCCGGTTCGAGAACGCAAAGAGCATCGAAAAAAGTCAAGGCAATGTCGTATTTCCCTTGTCGAATATAGGCGTACCCTGCAAGACGCAAGTCTTCTATATGTTCCTCTCCCCATCCAAGCTTTTCTTTCCAGTTGATACGCTTCATTTTTTCTTAAGCCTGAAGAAACTGGCCGATGCGGCCAATGATGTGCCCCATCCAGCTATTAATTTTGGAAACTTCATTAAAGCAGTCGAATAGCACCTGCTTTTCTTTCTCTTCATGCTTTGTTTTGCAAGGCACTTGATAGAGTTTTTCCTCAAGCTTTGCCTCCTCTCCCAGAGTGGGTGCAATTCGCGAAAAAGTAAAGGGGGAACGGCGGATGTTTCGAAATGAATCCGGCGCTTGGAAATATGCCCAGGGAGTGGAGTAAGGAACAACGCCTAATAAAATATCAAGTTCGGTCAGTTTAGGCAGAATATCAAGAACATGCGTCTGAGGTGGAATTGTGGATGCTTGGTCTAACCGCCACTGATTATTGATCTGTTCCATCATGCGTGCACGGACGGCATACATGTTGTAAACACTCATATCTAGCTTATCTATTGTAGTCATAACAACTCTCCTCTAAGTCCATTATACCATTTTTTATAATATCTAGCCAAAATAGGGAGATAATAGGTAAAATCTTATAAGAAAGCTGCTAAATCACTCTGGCTACCTTATATTTACTACATCTCGGGCGAAATTCGATAAAACATGCATAGACTTCACTTCCAATTGGTTAGACTCTTTTGCGCGATCGATTTTTACCAAAAATCTTGCAAAATTTGACTTGTGTCAGACATCTTCAAGGGCCCAAATAGAATCTTGCGATAACTGGAGTTTTACCAAATGCAAGCACACAGGACGATGAATGAATAAGAAAACGGTACTTATCGTCGGAGGAGCCGGATTCATCGGGTCCCACGTCAACAAACTGCTTCATCAATCGGGTTATCACACAATTGTTTACGATAATCTCTCCTCAGGAAAAAAAGAAGCTGTCATCGGAGGGGTGTGCATTGTCGGGGACATGGGAGATGAAAAAGCATTGAATAAGTTGTTTAGTTCATATCCGATAGATGCTGTCATGCATTTTGCCGGTTGTATCGACGTGGAAGGGTCGGTTAAGCATCCCCAAAGGCACTATACAAATAATGTATCGAATACCCTTGTTCTTTTGGATGTGATGCGTAAATACAGTGTGGAGTCCTTGATTTTTTCATCTACAGCGGCCATTTATGGAACTCCGCAAGAGGATCGCATTAAGGAAGATCACCCGAAAAATCCAATCAATCCATACGGACGATCAAAATTAATGGTAGAGACAATTCTAAAGGATTTTTCTTTGGCTTATGGGCTGAAGTATATCAGTTTGAGATACTTTAATGCCGCAGGAGGCGATCCGGAGGGGGTTCTTAAAGATTATAAGGATCGGGATGATCACATCATTCCGATGATTTTAAGGAATATCCGTGCGGGAAAAGAGGAAATTACCGTTTTTGGTACCGATTACCTATCAAGGGATGGAACATGTGTAAGAGACTATATTCATGTGATGGACCTAGCAGAGGCCCATCTGATCGCGCTTAAGAAACTATTTAATGAAGAAAGATCAAAGGTGTATAATTTGGGCACGGGAAAAGGGATCACGGTCAGAGAGGTGATCGAGGCAACAGAAAAAGTGACTGGAAAAAAAATCTCTGTCATTAATGGGAAGCGTCGCACCGGAGACCCTGTTTGCCTTGTGGCCGATGGCTCGCTTGCAGAAAAAGAGCTGGATTGGCGCCCAAAATATTTTCTAGAAGAGATGATTAATGATGCATGGAAGGCTTTAAATTGAGTTCAGAACACCACACACCCGTCCTATTAAATGAAGTGCTTAAGTTACTTGAGATGCGCCGCCTCACAACTTTTGTAGATGGCACTCTTGGAGCAGGCGGCCATGCGGAGGCTATTTTAAAGAGTCATCCTGAAATTCAGCAATTTGTCGGATTTGATCAAGATGAAAATGCTCTTGAGATTGCAAAACGCACGCTTTTGCCTTTTCAGGAAAAGTGCCAATTCATCCATAGCAATTTTGGCGATATGCAGCTTAAGTTGAATGAGGAGAACATAGAGGGGGTTGATGGGATCTTAATGGATATCGGCGCTTCCTCGATGCAGCTTGATCAAGCGGAAAGAGGATTTAGCTTTCAAAGGACTGGCCCGCTTGACATGCGAATGGATCAATCTCAAGCGTTTACTGCAAAAGATCTTGTGAATACATATTCTGAAAAAGAACTTGGGGAGATCTTCCGAGAGGGTGAAGAGCGGAAGTGGCGCGCCTGTGCACGTGCAATTGTTGAGGCAAGAGCTGTTGAACCGATTGAGACAACAGAAGATCTTGTGAAGATTTTGCGCCCTATGACGTGGAAGAAAAAGGGACTCGATCCGTTGACTTTAGCGTTTCAATCGATTCGTATCGCGGTCAATCGCGAACTTCATCAGTTAGAGCGGGTCATTCCACAAGCGATTTCCCTCCTTAAGCCTAAAGGAGTGCTTTTGGTCATTACTTTTCACAGGTTGGAGGATCGCATTGTTAAACAGCTCTTTCGCCAAGCCGGAGAATCGACAGAAGTTGTTGAAGGAAAACAGCAGTTTATTATCGAAAAAACACCCGAAGTTGAAGTTTTAACAAGAAAGCCGATCACCGGAAGCGAGAAGGAGATTGAAGTCAACCCGCGCGCAAGAAGTGCAAAATTGCGCGCAGTTGAGAAATTGTGAATTTTTTTTGATTAAGTGAAAAAAGTATTGATTTGTCTAGTGACTGTTTTTGTTCTCTTTGGTTTGCATATTAAAAGGCGAAATCAACTGATCTCTCTTCAGCTTGCCATTCCCCAGGTCGAAAAACAGCTAAGAATTGTTAAGCGGGAAAATGCACGGCTGCAAGAGGAAATTTTGCGAGTAGAGGAGCCGGCGATACTGCTGAAGTGGTTAAAAGAACCTGAATATGGCCACCTTCGCCATCCGACTCAGGATGAGGTGTTAACTTTGGAGGATCAGCCTTGAGGAAGAAGCGCCTGCTCTGTTTGCTTCTATTTCTCTTTTTCTCCTTTTCTCTTTTGATTGTTCAATTTTATCGTCTGCAGATCATGCAAGGAGAGAAATGGACCGAGGTGGCCCGGCGTCAACATTTTTTTGTTGTCAAAGAGCCCTTCACGCGTGGGACCATTTACTCAAAGGGAAAAAAGCCCCTTGCACTTGATTTAGAAACTGCTCATCTTTTTGTCGATCCTGACTCAATCCCACCTGAAAGGAAAAAAGAGGTGGTCTTAAATTTGCTGGAAATCCTCCCCTTGACACCTCAAGAATACGCCTCATTTGCTTTGCAGTTCTACCTGAAAAGTCGAAGCCGTAAACTCATGATGAATCTAGACACGGTGAAAAAAGAGGAAATTTTAAGCTGGTGGCGCCCTTATGCAAAGAGACATAAAATCGCTCTGAACGCCATTTTTTTTGTTTCGGATTATCGACGCTCTCATCCGTATGGGAAGCTGCTTGGTCAAGTACTTCATACTGTGCAAAATAGCCGCGACGAGGTTACAAAGGAGGCAACGCCCACCGGGGGAATTGAATTCACCCTTAATCATCAGTTAAAAGGCTCTCAAGGAAAGAGGCGAATGAAGCGGTCTCCACGCAATCGTTTTGAAACAGGAGAGGTGATTGACTTGCCGAAAAATGGCACAGATATCCATTTGACAATTGATCATGTCCTGCAAGCAATCGCTGAAGAGGAAATTGAGAAGGCGGTGAAGGTGTGCCAGGCAAAGTCGGGCTGGGCCATTATGTTGGATCCTTTTACAGGAGAGATTATGGCAATTGCGCAGTACCCTTTTTTTTATCCCGACGATTATAAAAGCTACTATAATGACAAAGAAAAGGTCGAACATACGAAGTTACGAGCCATTACAGACGCTTACGAACCGGCTTCAGTCATGAAACCCTTTACAATTGCCGCCGCCCTTTTGGCAGACCTAAGCTCCTTCGATCCTGAAGAAAAGATCCCCACTTCAGACGGGAGATTTCCGGGAAGGTCAAGACCAATTCACGATGTGGGACACTATAAATATCTCAATATGTGGATGGGTCTCCAGCACTCTTCAAACATCTATATGGGGCGTTTAATTCAGCGAGTAATCGAGGCGAAGGGAAATCAGTGGTACCGCGATGTACTGACAGAAAGGTTTGGGTTTGGAAAAAAAACGGGTATCGAACTGCCAGGAGAGAGCCCGGGACTTGTTCCGACTCCAGGTAAAATGCATCCAAACGGAACACTCGAGTGGTCGAAGCCAACACCCTTTTCTCTTGCGATGGGACACAATATTCAGGTGAATAGTTTGCAGCTGATTCGAGCGATTGCCGTGATTGCAAATGGGGGATATTTTGTAAAACCGACTCTTTTAAAAGGAAATACAGAGACTCCAAAACGCGTGCTTCCAAAAGAGGTGGCAGATACAGTGCGCCATGCGATGAAATATATTACGAAACAGGGAGGATCGGGTAAACGGGCGTCTCTTCCCGGTTATACCGATGCCGGGAAGACAGGAACTTCCAATAAAATTGAAAATGGGCAGTATACCAACAAGAAGACAGTCGCGAGCTATGTTGGAATCGCTCCTGCCGACCATCCGGTATTTGTGCTTTCAATTACGATGGATGAACCTGCATTTCGTTACATTCCGGGCATCGGAAAAAACCATAATGCCGGACTTGCTGCAGCCCCTGTCTTTTCGGCGATTGCGATGCGCGCATTAGAGTATCTCGGCGTACCTAAAGACGATCCGAATGATGAGGACATGAAAGAAGAATTAAAACGGTTAAATCAATTGTATAATGATTGGAATATGTAAACTTTTTGAGGGAATCCCTCATGTGAAAATCAAGCGCGATATCGAGGTACTTGGGGTAAGCTCGCATTCTAACAATGTGAAGCCAGGCGATCTTTTTATCGCAGGAAACCAAGAGTACATTGAGGACGCACGGCAAAAAGGGGCGGCTGCAATTCTCAGCAGCAAAGGAACTGATATTGAGTATCCGCGCCCAAGAGAGCTCGAAGCAATTTTAGCCTCTCGTGTGTATCAAGATCCAAGCCGTTTTCTTTATACGGTTGGGATTACCGGGACGAATGGAAAGAGTACAACGACTTTTATGGTGCAACATCTGCTGAAAGAGATGGGACTTTCAAGCGGCTTGATTGGAACAATACAGTATCAAATCGGAGAAGAAATCTACACCCCGACTCACACAACGCCCGATATTTGCCGGAATCAATTCTTGTTTCGTCAAATGGTAGATCGCGGGATGAAGGCGTGCGTAATGGAGGTGACTTCTCATGCACTTTCTCAAGGAAGGGTTGAGGGCATTGCCTTTGACGCGGCGATTTTCACCCAGCTCACTCAAGACCACTTAGACTATCATGGGACGATGGAGGCATACGCGAGGGCAAAGAATCTGTTGTTTCGAAAAGATGTGAAAACAGCCATCGTAAATAGCGGCTGCCCGTGGCATCAAAAAATCATCGAGGGAACAAAAGCAAAGATCATCACTTATGGGAAGGGGGGGGATTTGCAGGCGTCTTTGCCTTCTTTTCACTCATTTGAGACAACATTCAACGTCCGATATAAGGAAGAGTCGGCTTCTGTGCGCTCTCCATTCGTTGGGCACTTTAATGTGGATAACTACTTAGCGGCTTGTGCTTTAGGAGTATCAAATGGATGGTCGCTTAAAGATGTCACAGGTGCCTTAAGCAGCGCGCCTCCTGTTCCGGGACGTCTTGAGCCGATTGACAATACACTTGGAATCTCTCTTTTTGTTGACTTCGCTCATACCGAAGATGCCCTAGAGAATGTACTTTCGACCTTGCATTCGCTAAAAAAGGGGCGATTGATTACTGTTTTTGGATGCGGAGGGGATCGAGACGTAGGAAAACGACCAAAGATGGCAAAAGTGTGTGAAAAATTTTCGGATTATTGCATTATCACATCCGACAATCCGCGGAGCGAGAATCCGGAAAAAATTATTCAACAGATTCTTTCGGGATTTGGTCCGAGCGTGAAGTATAAGGCCATTGTCGATAGAAGAGAGGCAATCCGTCATGCTGTTTCTATCGCAAGGCGAGAAGACGTCGTGCTAATCGCTGGCCGAGGGCATGAACAAACCCAAATAATTGGAAACGAAAAAATCCCTTTTGATGATCGCGTGGAGGCAAGGAAAGCGTGTGAATAGAATTCTTTTTTTTATAACAGCCCTCTTTATTGCAAGCTGTTCACCAGTAAAAAATCAAGCGCCCTACCCGGTGGCTGAAAATCCGGCAGCTGTCACGGGGGAGATCGCCTCCGGCTATTTCTCACGCCCCCACAGACGGCCTAAAATTGTGATCGATGCCGGACATGGAGGGAAAGATCAGGGGGCAAAGTCGCCACACGTCAAGGATATGATTGAAAAAGATCTCACCCTCAGCACCGCAAAACTTCTAGATCGGTATTTAACCCAGCTCGGATATGAGACGATTATGATTAGAACCGGCGATGTGTTTATCCCTCTTGATGCACGGGCAGAGTTTGCCAATGCCAATACCCCTGACCTATTTGTGAGTGTCCATTACAATTCGGCCCCAAATAAGAGTGCTCATGGAATTGAAGTCTATTATTATAAAGAAGAAAACGAGCGATCGGAAAGTGGAAAAGCACTTGCGAAAGTCGTACTCGACAATGTCTTAAGTTCAACTCATGCGAAGTCCCGCGGAATCAAACACGGGAATTTTGCAGTGATTCGGGAGACTCGGATGCCAGCGATTCTCATTGAGGCAGGCTTTTTAACCAATCGAGAGGAGAGCAAGTTGATTGAAGATCCCTATTACAGAAACCGATTGGCACGTGGGCTAGCTCAAGGAATACGAGAGTACCTAAAAAATCATTAGAATTCAGGATACTTTGTAAAGACTTGTCCTCGGCACGATTCGAACGTGCGACCTGTTGCTTAGGAGGCAACTGCTCTATCCTGCTGAGCTACGAGGACACAAGCGAAAAATGTAGCCGATTCGTAGCTTTTGAGCAAGGCTTTTCAAGCTAAACGCTTGACGTGTTGGTATCAGGAAAAGGATCGACATTTTCAAAAGTTTCTTTATACTCTTAAAAAAAAGGAGAAGAGGATGGCAAAGGCAGATATTGGACTGATTGGACTTGCGGTCATGGGGCAAAATTTGGCCATGAATATGAATGACCACGGATTTACAGTCGCAGTCTATAATCGCACAAAAGAGAAAGTGGATGAGTTTCTTAACGGCTCTGCAAAAGAGTCTCAAATTATCGGAACACACTCGCTTGAAGAGCTGATCGAAAGCATACAAAGACCGCGCAAAATCATGCTCATGATTAAAGCAGGAGAGCCTGTCGATAAAATGATTGAGCAGATCATCCCACTCTTGGATAAGGGCGATATTATTATTGATGGAGGCAACAGCCATTATGCCGATACCACACGCAGATGTAGAGCGCTCAATGAAAAAGGGATTCTCTTTGTTGGAGCCGGCATTTCCGGCGGTGAAGAGGGTGCGCGCCACGGTCCATCTATTATGCCGGGTGGAAATGCGGATGCTTGGCCGGAAGTTCAGCCGATTTTACAAGGCATTTCCGCTAAAGTGGAAAACGGAGAGTCATGTTGCGCTTGGGTCGGCGATGAGGGAGCTGGCCATTATGTAAAGATGGTTCATAATGGAATCGAGTATGGAGATATGCAGTTGATCTGCGAGGCATATGATCTAATGAAGGAGCTGCTCGGTCTTGATGCGGCTAAGCTAAGTGAAATCTTTTCTAAATGGAATAAGGGAAAGCTCGATAGCTTTTTGATTGAAATTACCGCGCACATTTTTCGCACAAAAGACGAAGATGGAAAACCCTTAGTTGAAAAAATTCTCGATGTTGCAGGACAAAAAGGAACGGGAAAATGGACCGGAATCAGCGCGCTTGATCTGGGTGTTCCTGTCACGTTAATCGGCGAGGCTGTCTTTGCAAGATGTCTTTCTGCAATCAAAGAGCAAAGAGTGCATGCAAGTGAAATCCTAAAAGGCCCATCTCCTAGTTTTTCCGGCGACGTTGAGGAGTTTGTGGAATTGATTCAAAGAGCGCTCTATGCCTCAAAGATTATTTCCTATACTCAAGGGTTTATGTTGATCCAGCAGGCAGCTGAAGAGTTTAACTGGAAGATTAATTGTGGAAACGTTGCCCTTATGTGGCGGGGCGGCTGCATTATTCGAAGCGCCTTTTTAAAAGATATCAAGCAAGCCTTTGATCACAATCCAAAATTGACAAGTCTTTTGACAGACAAATACTTTGCCAGTGAGATACAGGACGTTCAAGAGGCGTGGCGGCAAGTCGTCTCTGTTGCTGTCACATCTGGAGTCCCTGTTCCATGCATTAGTTCCGCCCTCTCCTTTTTCGATGGCTACCGTGCAGCGAGACTGCCTTCTAATTTACTGCAGGCTCAACGTGATTATTTTGGTGCCCATCAATATGAACGCCTCGATCAGCCGCGAGGACAATATTTCCATACGGATTGGGCAAAAACAGGTGGAAAAGTCAGCTCCTCGACTTATCAGGTATAGGAGCTTTTAAAAAACAGGTTACCCCGCTATAATCTATTATCTATGAAAAAGATTGCAATACTCGGAAGTACCGGCTCGATCGGTCAAAGCACATTAAAAGTCGCAAGACACTTAAAAGACCAGATTGAAGTGACAGCAATTGCTTCAGGGGAAAATATTGACTTGCTTGAAGAGCAAGCAAAAGAATTTCACCCCGAGATTGTCGCCGTTGCAAATTTGAAAAAAGCCCAAGAATTAAAGCGCAGGCTCCCGGGCATACGCGTTGTCGGTGGGATGGAAGGCGTTGAGGAGGCTGCAAGTTTTCCCGATACTGAACTTGTTGTTTCTGCAATTAAAGGCACAATGGGGCTTTCGCCAACAGTGGCAGCGATTAAGGCTGGGAAAGACATTGCGCTTGCGAATAAAGAAGCGCTTGTTTCCGGGGGCTCTTACTTGATGAATCTTGTACAAGAATACACTGCAGAGATTATTCCGGTAGATAGCGAGCATTGCGCCCTTTTTCAATGCTTGCGCGGTGAGAGAAAAAGAAGCGTTGAGAGACTCATACTGACAGCCTCGGGCGGGCCTTTTCTTCATCATTCGCAAGAAGAACTTGAAAAAATCACGGTCGACCAAGCACTTAAGCACCCGACATGGAAGATGGGGCCAAAGGTGACAATCGACAGCTCGACCCTTATGAATAAGGGGCTTGAGGC
>SLOH01000035.1 GCA_007132595.1 Waddliaceae bacterium
AAACACTTTTAAATTAAACAAACCCAGACGTCCTACTTACATTATAATATTTTTTTTAAATAAATATACACATATCATTGACTCAAGGTCTGATAATACATCTGTAGATCGATTTGTAGAATTTATGAGATGTGAAAAAGTCTTCTTAAAACGCCCTTTTTATCCACGAAAGCGTTGTATTCCATTTGCTCATCAGAATAAAGAGTCAGTAAAGAGCGACCGCGTGAAATATAAAAAAATCGACTCATCAGTTGGATAGTGTGAACAGGAAATATTTTTCCACACAAACCACTTAGAATAAAACACTTAACTTAAAATAAAAGATCCATTAGGGGTCTCTACTCCCCTTGACGCTCTACTATGCGAATATGAGATTCAAGAGTATCCCTAGGGGGTAAATAAATAAAAGGACGTAGAGCGAGATGTTTCTCGCATTTCTCACCTTGCTAAATTCTCGGGTGAAGTATCTCCTCCACATTTCAAATATCGCAACGAAAAGAGAGAGTAAAACGATAAATAGCAAAAATGTGTGAGGCCATAGGAGAGAAAATGGTCTACCCGGCGCTCTTTCCACGTCTAGCTGACTCATATAGGTCCAGACCACAAGCAAACTGAACCCGAAGTAAATCAGCGTCCATGAAATAGCAAAGCTCCTTGCCTCTTTTCGACTATAATCTCGCAGTTTCATCTTTCACTCTTTTGAAACATATTTAGCTGTTTACCTCTTCTTTGAATCCTGTCTTTCAGAGCATAAAAAGACAAGAAAAACCTCAGGATTTATCATTTCAAAACTGTTATTTTTTCTCTGTTTTGGTATATCAGATTTAAGAACCTCCAAACCCTTTGGCTGCTTGAATCTATTAAGGAGAAAAAATGAAAAGTAATGAAGAGTTAGCAACGTTTGCCGGCGGCTGTTTTTGGTGCATGGAGCATGATTTCGGTAAGATACGGGGTGTTTTAAGTGTGATCTCCGGGTATACCGGTGGAGATGAGATAGATCCGACTTACCAGGATGTATTATCCGGAACTACCAACCATGTTGAGGCGATACAGGTGACTTTTAATCCGAGTGTCGTCTCCTATGAGGAACTACTTCGGCACTATTTTTACAATATTGATCCCACGCGCGATGATGGGCAGTTCTGCGACACAGGACGGCAGTATCGCCCGGTGATATTTTACCATAACGACAGGCAAGAGGAGCTTGCCAAGAAATTTAAGCAAATTCTTATCGACTCTCAAAAATTCGATCGGGTTTTAGTTCAAATCCTTCCGGCCATGAGATTTAATCCTGCGGAAGAGAATCACCAAAAGTATTACAAGAAGTGCCCGATGCGCTATAAGTTTTACCGCTATACTTGCGGGCGAGAAAAGCGGCTATCTGAACTATGGACTAATTTCGCTCCCTTCTGACGCATTTTTTTCAGGGCTTTTTCTGCGTCTCCGCGACCGACATTGACCCCCTGGCAGCCATCTGTGATCACATAGACTTTAAACCCTTGATCAAGTGCGTCAAGGACTGTGAATTTGACGCAATAATCCGTGGCAAGTCCCATTACAAAGAGCGCGTCAATCTTTTGCTCGCGCAAGTACTCCAAGAGCTCGGTCTCAGTTTGATGGTCGTTGTCAAAAAAGGCGCTGTAGCTATCGACTTCCTTATGCTCTCCCTTTTTGATCACCTTCTCAATTCGATCGGTATGAAGTGTTTCGGGAAATTCAGCTCCGTGGCTGCCCTGCACGCAATGAACCGGCCAAGTGGTCTTAAAGCTGCTGTGATCTTTTGGGTGCCAATCTTGGCTTGCAATCACATGCTTAAATTTCCCCATCAGTTGATTGGCGATGGGAATGACTAAATCGCCTTTCTGTACTGCGAGAGCCCCGCCGGGAAGGAAATCATTTTGGATGTCGATGAGTAATAGGGCCTTCATAATTCGGGTTTACCTTTTTTCTAGCTTCGCGAATGAGTTTCATTTTAAGCTCATAAAGAGAGCTCTCCATCCCGACGACATACTGATGCGGATTGACAAATCGCTTCACTCCCGTATGGAAAAAGGAAAGCTGACTGAGTGTCCGATTGCGAATGTCTGTCAGGGACGGGGTATTGTATACACACTTTCCTTGTTTAAAGATAGGGACAAGTAGATCTTCTCCTAACGCATCGGGGGGAATATATCGCTGTCTTGTCGAGTCGATTGGATCGATTAAGATGCAGCCGTTAGAAATATCGGTATTCACATCATAAATAACATCGGCGATAAATTCGCCTTCTTCAAAAAAGCGGCGGACCTGCAAGATCCCCGGATTTGTAATCTTTGAAATTTGCTCAGATACTTTCAAGCGGTATTCCCAAGGCTGTTTGGAATTTTCACGGATCGCCGAGAGTTTGTAGACACCGTCTAGAGCCGACTGATCTTTTGCTGTCACAAGGCTCGTGCCGACGCCCCAGATATCTACCTTAGAGCCTTGATATTTCATCTCTGCGACTAAGTACTCGTCAAGATCGTTACTCGCAACGATCTTGGCATCTTGGAATCCTGCATCGTCTAGCATTTTGCGACTCTGCTGGCTTAGGTAGGTAATGTCGCCTGAGTCCAGTCGAATGCCAAGCATCTCTTTTCCATTTTCGCGCAGAGATTTTCCTACCTCAATTGCATTCTTTACCCCCTCAATGGAGTTGTATGTATCGACAAGAAAGATGCAATTGGAGGGAAGCGCTTTTGCAAAGGCGTAAAACGAGTCAATCTCCTGATCAAAGGACATAATCCAGCTATGGGAATGTGTCCCGCGTACGGGGATGCCAAACAGCTTTCCCGCAAGCACATTGGATGTCGAGTCACAACCACCGACAAAGGCGGCGCGAGAGGCAGTCACTCCGCCATCGATCCCTTGAGCTCTTCTCAAGCCAAATTCGATCACTTCATCATCTTGAGCAGAGAGTCTAAGCCGCGCGGCTTTTGTGGCGATCAAGGTCGGAAAGTTGATCAGATTCAATAAGGGTGTTTCAAGCAATTGACATTGAAGAAGAGGTCCTTTGACTGTCACTAGTGGCTCATATGGAAATACTGCAGTTCCTTCCGGCACAGCTGAAATGTCACAAGTAAATCTCATTTCGCGCAGGTAGTCAAAAAAGTTTGGATCAAAAAGCCTTTGACCATCGGAACCACATAGACTCGAGAGGTACTCAATATCCGATTCGCTATACTTAAAACCGTTGATGAACTCAATAACAGCTTCAAGGCCGGATGCGATGGTAAACCCGCCTCCAAACGGCTGCCTGCGAAAAAAAAGATGAAAAACCGACTCCATCTCGCTACGCCCGGTTTTCCAGTAGCTATAGGCCATTGTCAATTGATATTGATCCGTAAGTAATGCGAGAGAGTCTGATTCAGCTAATTTCATCGTACACTTGCTTATAGGTTTGAAAATCTTCATCCGAAAAAAGAACCATCCGCACCTCTTGAATTTTGCTTCCCTTAGAAAGGTAGTCCTCAATAGTCGAAAGGGCAATCATCGCAGCCGGCTCTACCGGATAACCGAAACTGCCGGTGCTTATAGAGGGAAATGCGATGCTCTTTGCTCCCTTCTCTTCCGCAAGAGATAAGCTATTTAGGTATGCGCGGTGTAACTGACCCGCTTCTTTTTCGTCTCCGCCTCTCCAGACAGGCCCGACGGCGTGGATGACATATTTTGCCTTTAAATTCCCGGCCGTTGTCAAGACCGCTTCCCCTGTCTGGCAGCTGCCTTGTTCCTCAAATATTTTTTCGCATTCACTCGTAATTGCCTGGCCTCCTCCACTATGAATCGCCCCGCAAACGCCCCCTCCGGCTTGCAGTCCGGAATTCGCGGCATTGACGATGACATCAACTTCTTCCTTGGTAATATCGCCCTGTTTTAATGTAATACGCTTTTCCATAGCTCAGAAACCTTGTTGCGTGGTATCATCTTGATTAGGTGAAAAAAAAACAACTAAAATGTTTAACATGAAGTCACTCCTAGTCGCACTCTTACTTCTCTTTTCATTCTCGGCACATGCAAGTGAGGAGCTCTCTCTGATCGACAACCTCCAAAAGGCAAATATCGGCGATTACCTTGTCACTTCCCAGAATAAATGCTACACCGTTCTTTTCCTTCGAGAGAGGGTTCAAGAGGGATTAATTTTTGACGAAGTGACCGTGCCTTCGGGAAAAATTGTTAAGTCCGATTGGGACGGCTGGAAGAGATGGGTTGAGCAGCGCGGCCCCGGGCATACGTGCTGGGTCACATATAAAATTGACATTCAACAGGCGCGGTTAACGCACACCTACTCTCACACAGCTAGAAGCTGGGTGCGTGCAGATGCTCAGCAGCAAATTTTATCGACCCTTCTCAATATCCGTCTAAATAAAATCCCCGAAGCTAGCCGCAAAAAGCGCGGAGCATCGGCAAGTAACTGGTCTCCACCGCTCGTCTATGAGGGAAATATTGTAAAAAACGTCCCATTCTCCGCATGGACGACCAGATGGCCGAAGGACGGATCGCAACTTGAAAATCAAGAGGTTTTGGTCTACCTCCCCAGAGTCGACGGTCCATACCCTGCCTATTTTCCTTACTGGATCCAAATTAGAGGTAAACTGAATCGCGCGAGCATACGAGTCATTGACTCAGGAAAAGGACTGCAATCTCCAATGCCAAACCCATTTGTTTCATGATAACGACAAGAAAAGCCAAACTTCTCTTAAGAGATGCTGTCAAATGGTATCATAAAAAAGGCGACACCCTGTCGGAAAGAAATCGGGCGCACATTGAGCAGCTAATGGAATCACTTGATGAAGCGATCCACAATAAAGAGAAAGCCAAAATAAAAGAGCTGACCCCGAAGCTTAAGGCGTTCTTAAACGAGCACAAAAAAACAGGAGTCATTCTCTGGGCTTTTGAGCTCGCGGTAGCTCTTGTGATTGCCCTAATAATTGCCATTGCCATTCGTCAAATGTGGTTTGAGCTCATGGTGATACCCACCGGTTCGATGCGCCCCTCTTTTCAGGAGAATGACCATCTCACGGTATCAAAAGCAACTTACGGTATTAATTACCCACTACTTCCGGGTCACTTTTACTTTGATCCCGATTTAATTGAACGCACCTCTGCCATTATCTGGTCGGGCGACGATCTCCCTCAGCTTGTCGATAGCGACAGCACATTTTTTGGACTCTTTCCGTATAAAAAGCGCTATATTAAACGATTGATCGGAAAGCCCGGGGACACGCTCTATTTCTACGGCGGAAAAATTTATGGTATCGATAAAGACGGCCGCGAGCTAAATGAGCTGCAAGAGTCGCAAGTGATGCAGCAGCTTGAGCACATCCCCTACACCTATTTTCAAGATAATCTAAAGCAGGTCAATCAAAGCTACATCTTTTATCACTTCAATCAAAAGGTTGGCAAAAGCACCCCTTCAATATGGGGAAGGCCGAAAATTGAAGTGTGGGATGGAGAGAAATGGGTGAACGATCAATCTCCCTCAAGCCCTTCCTATGGCGACTGGTTCGGCATTAAGCATTTTGGCAAAGTGCGATTAACTGAGAGCGACAATGATAATGAAACACTCGCACTTGAGATCTACCACCACCCGACTGCAGAGCAAAACTTTCAAAAGTCCACCATCCCATTGAATAAAGAGCACCTCGATCGCATAATGGATACCCTCTACACCGCTCGTTTTGAAGTTGTAGACGGCCGGGCGATGCGGTATGGGTCGAACATGTACGCAAGCCCAAACTCCTTTGCCGACGTCCCAGATGGGGTCTATGAGTTTTACTACGGAAAGGCGTACAGAATCGGGATCAAAGGCTGGAAGGAAGAACTGCCCGAAGATCATCCCCTCTACGCAAGAACCCCTAAAAACATCTTGCGCCTCTTTAATGACGGCATCGACTTTCACCCCCGCGTGCGCGACTCTCTTCAAGTTAGCGAGCAAAACATGCCCACACGTTTTGCCTATTTCCGCGATGGGGATCTATACCTGATGGGAAGCCAAATATTGAAAAAAGACGATCCGACCCTCGAAGCATTTGTTGAAAAAGAAGAGGAAAAAGATGCACCCTTTATTGACCACGGCCCTCCAACTTCCGATGAAATTTTGAAATACGGCGTGAAAGTGCCGGACACGCACTATCTCGTGTTGGGCGATAACCACGCAATGAGCTTAGACTCACGCTCTTTTGGGTTTGTGCCTGAAGGCAACTTGCGCGGCACGCCGTCTGTCTTAATTTGGCCGCCGAGCCCGAGATGGGGCCCGGTCAACCATCCGGACTCCAAAGTTTTTACAACTTCTCGTCTGATCGTTTGGGCGATTGCTGCAGCGTTTCTTCTCACCTACCTCATCTACAAAAGAAGAAGTCTTCAGTACCCAATTTTCAAAAAAAATCGCACGAGTAAACGCCTAATTGCAAAAAAATAAGAATCAAATCCAAGGACTTTTATGAGTGTTGCAAACTACCCCGCTCCTGAAATCTTTCCATTTGACTCTCTGCCAGATGAATTAAACCTTAGAGTATTTTCCTATCTTGAAATTCCCGATGTCGCTAGCTGCTCTAGAGTCTGTATCAAGTGGCTACACTTTTGCAACCGGGGGATTGTGTGGAAAGGTCTTTCCTTAGGCAATTTGGACTTTCTACAGCCTGAAAATATCAAACAGTTTCTAAGCAGACACGCGATTACTTCCGAGAAAAAATTACTAACCACCATTCGTACTTTTCTACATGATACCCCGAAAGGCGTAAGATCCAGATTGACAGTGAACTATCCATTTGATGACTACTCTCAATTGCATATCGAATATGGGTATCATGTGAGAAATTGCGGGGCCACACACCCTGAGAATGAGAAACTGTATTACCTCACAAAAGATCTCGGTAGATCTATGCCAATGACTCACATATTTTCAGGCTCACTGCACGATCACGGCTATACTCATGTGACAGTTAGATCCTACACCTTCCGATCACAAAATCCTTGTTATATCTCCGAAATTCAGAATAATCTGCCACTTAGCCAATTGCAAAGCAATAAAATCAAGCGGATGATTAAGAAAAAACACACAAGGGACAAAACGCGATCAGTGGCGCTTCAAACTTTATGCGCAGTTGTCACTGGAGGGATACTCTTTTCACTACTTGCTATGCCAGTACTGATATGATATGAGTACTAATCAACTCGATTTACGACCTTCTAGGATCTTCTGAAACAATTCAGGTCGTTCGGGCTTGAAAAAATCACACTAAAGAAGAGGTCTTTTATGAGTGTCATCGACAGACCCACTCCCGAAACCTTTCCATTTGACTCCTTGCCAGATGAATTAAAGCTTCAAGTGTTTTCCTATCTTGAAGTTCCCGATGTTGCTAGCTGCTCTAGAGTCTGTATCAGGTGGAATAACTTTTGCAACCAGGGCATTGTGTGGAAAGCTCTTTCTTTAGGCAACTTGAACTTTCTCCGACCTGAAAACATCAAACAGTTCTTAAGCAGACACGCAATTACCTCTGAGAAGAAACTGCTTCAGAAAGTTGATTCATTTTTAAAAGAGGCGCCCCTACGCCAACGGTCGTTATCGAGATTTAGAGTCATCTCCCCCTATAAAAAAGAGTGTGATATGTGCATCGATTATGGACATGTTGCTGATTGTGATAACATCGAAGAGCAAGTGCTATATGTCTTCACTAAACCACTAGGAGAGTTTACACCTGCCAAGCACTCGATCTCCCATTCAAAACACGATCACACATCAAGAGAGCTGGAGACGCCGACGACACCTCGACACGTCAACTGCTCCGTCTTGGAAATCAACCACAATCTTCCCTTGGAGGAAAGGCAGATCGAGCGCTTACTATCCGAATTCAACCGATAATTTACCCAATTTTTACACAGTCAATTGTAATCTTTCCAGGCTCACCGTTAAGAACCCACTCGGTCCCCTCGTTTAAGCCAAAATCAAACTCAACAGCTAAAATCTCATGCGTGATGTACTCCTTGTGGACTTCAAAGGCTTGTTTGACTTTATCTGTTGTCTCCATTTTCACCTTAATGCGATCAGAAACATCTAAATCCGCATCTCGGCGCATGGTATTGATTTTATTGACGATCTCGCGCGCAAGACCCTCTAAAATCAAGTCTTCATTCAGCGTAGTATCGAGAGCGATTGTAATGCCATGAACACTTGAGGCAACAAGGCCTCCGCGCACTTCTCGGTCGATAACTACCTCCTCAGGGGCGAGAGGAAACGGCTTTTCTTCTAACTCAATGGAAATCGGTTTGCCCTGCATCAACATATCAAGATCCGGTCGCTTCAACCCTTCAATTGCCGATTTTAACCGATTCATCTGCTTTCCGGCGCGTTTGCCAAGCAGTCTAAAGTTTGGCTTTGCCACATAACAGACAAACTGCGTTTCGTCCTTAACGAACTCCACCTCCTTGACATTCAACTCATCTAAAATAAGGTGCTGGTGGCCTCCAATATACTCCCCGATCGAGGCGTTGCTGCAAGAGACAAAGGCTTTTGCAAGCGGCTGGCGCACTTTGATTTTATGCTCCTTTCTAAGCGCATGGCCCTGGGTCACAGCAATCTGAACCGACTCCATCGCCTCTTCCAGACTATGGTCTCTAAACGATTCTTGATACAGAGGGTAGTCGCATAAGTGAACAGAATCCGGCATCGAGTCATCTTTTAAGTTTTGATAAATCGCCTCTGAGATAAAAGGGATAAAGGGAGCTGTCACCTGTGTGACCGTTAGCAGCACGTGATAGAGTGTTTCAAACGCCTCATTTCTATCCTGACTCTCCTCTTCGGCCCAAAACCTGCGTCTTGAGCGTCTGATATACCAGTTGGTCAATTGGTCGATAAACTGCACAAACGGCTCAACCGCGCGGCTTAAGTCGTACCCATCCATTCCGTGTTGCACATCGTAAATCAACTTCTGAAGCCTAGAGAGTATCCAGCCATCGATTTCCGCTTGAGGATGGCAAGGCCTACTTGAGGGCTTCCAGTTGTAGATATCCGCATAGGTGATAAAAAACGTATGGGCATTCCATAAAGGCAACAAGATCTGCCGAACCACAAGCTCAACCCCCTGCTCCTTAAAACGAAGGTCATCGCCTCGAACAGCCGGGCTATGGAGCATGTAAAGTCTGATCGCATCAGCACCATACTTCTCAACAACCTCCATTGGATCCGGGTAATTTTTTAGACGCTTAGACATTTTCGTCCCGTCAGAGGCAAGCACAATTCCGTTGACAATGACATTTTTAAACGCCGGCTTATCAAATAGCGCGCCCGCTAAAACAGTTAATGTGTAGAACCACCCCCGCGTTTGATCAAGCCCCTCGGCAATAAAGTCCGCCGGGAAAATTTTCTCAAACAGCATCTCATTTGCAAACGGGTAGTGGTTTTGCGCATACGGCATCGAGCCTGACTCAAACCAGCAGTCGAACACTTCCGGCACGCGGTGATACACTTTACCGTCCTTTTCAAACGTCAAGTCATCAATGAAATGGCGATGAATATCTGTGATCGTCTCACCGGTAAGCTCCTCGAGTTCTTGAATACTCCCGATCGGATATAGCTCCCCCTCTTCAGAGATCCAAAGCGGGATCGGCGTTCCCCAATACCTGTTGCGGCTGATCGCCCAGTCACGCGCCCCCTCAAGCCACTTTCCAAACCGCCCATGCTTTAAATGCTCGGGCATCCAGTGAATCTGGTCGTTTATCTCAACCAAGCGATCCTTAATTTTTTCAACAGCGACAAACCACGTACTCACCGCCTTGTAGATCAGCGGGGTATCCGAACGCCAGCAGAACGGATAGCGGTGGTGGCAAGTACCGTGATGGACCACACGCTCTTGCGCCTTTAAACGCTTGATAATATCCTTGTCGGCATCTTTAACAAATACGCCCGTGTATTCCGGAACCTCTTTCGTAAAGCAACCATTTTGATCGACCGGACAGACAAGTTCGATTCCCTCTCGTTTGCACGCCTCAAAGTCGACCTCACCAAACGCCGGCGCGCAGTGCACAATTCCCGTCCCCTCATCAACGCCAACGCCGTCATCTAAAATTACCCGAAACGCCTCTCGATCAGCGAAGTAATCAAAAAGAGGCTGATAGCGCGTTCCCTCAAGATCTCTTCCCGTGAGTCTCTCAACAATTTCATACTCATCTTGACTCTTATAGTATTCAGTGAGACGAGAGACCGCTAAAAAATAGAAATTGCCGCTTTTGTGATCCTTTACCTTCACATAGTCGATATCCGGGCCGACCATCAACGCAAGGTTTGAGATCAACGTCCAGGGAGTTGTCGTCCACGCAAGTAGGTACGTCTGATCATCCACAGCAAACGCGACAGTCAATGATGGATCGTCCACCTCTTTGTAGTTCTCACCCGCCTCGAAATTTGAGAGTGGAGTTCCAAGCTTTGCCGAAAACGGCATCACCTTATAGCCCTTGTAGATCAGCCCCTTATCCCAAAGCTGCTTAAAGACCCACCAGATCGACTCCATAAAAGTTGCATCCATCGTGTGATAGGTGTTGGTAAAGTCTACCCATCTTCCCATCCGCGACATATGACTGATCCACTCGTTTGCAAACCTTAAGACAATGCTTCGGCACTCTTCGTTGAACTTCC
>SLOH01000142.1 GCA_007132595.1 Waddliaceae bacterium
TGGGATGGCTCAGTTGCAGAAGGTCTCCCGGATAAATTCGCAGACGGCATAACAATCGGCCCGGTTGATTCGATTACACTCAATGTAAGTGGATGGTCCGGCATCCGTAAGCAGACCGTCTGAAGCCCGGCTCTGACAATACTTGGAACACGCTTAGCTGTTAGAACAAAGGAGAGTGGTCCCGGCCAAAACTCTTCAGCAAGATTGATAAATTGAGGAGGAAAATTTTCGACAAGGGGTGTAATTTGCGAAAAGGATGCGACATGCACGATCAGAGGATTGTCTTGAGGCCGCCTTTTTAATGTAAAGATTTTTTCAATCGCATCCGGATGATCAAGAGAGGCTGCAAGCCCATACACCGTTTCTGTCGGAAGGGAGACAAGCTCTCCTTTTTTAAGAGAGTCGGTCGCCTGCTTGAGAGAAACTAACATAACTGCTCGATCACACTCTCTAATGAACGGACAAAGGATTCAATCTCCTCTTCCGTATTGTACACCCCTAAAGATGCTCTAGCGCATCCGTTGATGCAAAAGTGATCCATTGCAGGCTGGGCGCAATGGTGACCTGTGCGGATGGCGATCCCCTTCAGGTTGAGCATTGTCCCAATGTCAAGTGGATGGAGCCCTTCAACTGTAAAACTCACAATTGGTCCTCGATTTGCCGGCTGTCCAATGATATTGACGCGACTAAGCTCCGTTAACCTTTCGAGCAAAAGACTTTGCAAGGTCACAGGCTTTTGTCTCTCCAAAAAATCAAATGCGGCTCCAAGTCCAATCACCTGGGCAATTGGAGGGGTACCCGCTTCAAATTTCATCGGAAGGTCTGCAAAAGTCGTCTCTTTAAACGAGACTGTCTTAATCATATCTCCTCCGCCCATAAACGGGGGCATTGCATCAAGCAACGCTTTTTTTCCATACAGAACTCCAACTCCCGTCGGACCGTAGATCTTATGGCCTGAAAAGAGGTAGAAATCGGCATCGAGAGACTGTACATCAATTTTGAGGTGAGCGGCTGCTTGAGCGCCATCGACAAGAACTTTTGCCCCTTTTGCGTGCGCAAGGCGGATCATTTTCTCTATCGGGTGAATTGTGCCAATGGCATTCGAGATATGTCCAACGGCCACCATCTTGACACGATCTGTTAAAAGCTCTTCATACGCTTTTAGATCAAGCTCACCCTCTTTTGTTGCCGGTATCACTTTTATTTGAGCGCCCGTTCTTTGACAAAGAAGTTGCCAAGGCACAATATTTGAGTGATGTTCGAGCTGAGAGACTAAAATCTCATCGCCTTTTTGAATAAAAGCCTCTCCAAAAGAGTGGGCAACAAGATTGATTCCCTCTGTTGTTCCCTTTGTGAAAATAATTTCGCAACTTTCCCGAGCGTTCAAAAACTTTTGCGCCTTTACTCTCACAGCGTCGTACTGCTCTGTTGCGTTCATGGAAAGATCGTAAATGGCGCGGTGGACAGTGCCATACTCTTTCGAGTAAAAGTTTGAAATCGCATCTATCACACATTGCGGCTTGAGGGTCGTCGCCGCAGAGTCGAAATAGATAAGTCCCTCCTTTAACATAGGGAATGTGTCTACTGCCATTGTTTTCGCAAAGACTGGGTGGGGATTTGATTGATCACTTCGTGGTAAAATCCTTGGGTGAGAAGTGCAGCCGCCTCTTTTTCTGTCACACCTCTGGATTTTAGATAGAAAAGCTCATCTGAATCGAGCTGCCCGACCGTTGCACCGTGAGATGCTTTGACATCATCGGCAAAAATTTCTAAATTTGGCTTACTATAGGCAACAGCGTCATCACTCAGTAAGAGATTATTATTCAGCTGATACGCCTCTGTTTTTTGAGCGATAGGGTCCACATAGAGCTTTCCTTCAAAACTCGATCGGCTGTGGTCGTATAATATCCCCTTAAACAGTTGGTTTGAGTGCGTGTCCGGCGCGTTATGCTCGATCAAGACATTCACATGAGCCTCGCGCTGGTCCCTTAATATCCACGCCCCTTGAAGAGAAGCAGACGCATTTTCTCCATTTAGAGCGACTCTGTAATCATGACGCACGGTTTTGGCTCCATTTGACGCTGAAATCACATTCAGTCGGCTCTCTTTCTTCAGTTGCGCGCGCATTCCTTCAAACAACCAGCCGGCACTGCAGTGATCAGGAGCTGATTGCACCCAGTGGATATCAGCGCCCTCCTCTAGATATAGATGCTCTGATTGATTGATCCACCCTCGATTTTCGCCCGCTTGAGTTGTGATTACCGTCATGTGGGACTGCTTGGCTGCAAACAGATGGATAGCAGGAAATGCAAGTCCATCTCCATCGACAAAGTGGAGAATTTGCAATGGAGTATCAATCGTTTGATTCGGAGATAAGTAAAGAAAAACCCCTTCGCGATTCAACGCGCCATTCAACAAAAGAAATGGATCGCGTTCTTTTTTAATTTCCTGCCGTCCTTGTGACTGAAGAAATGAACCAAATGTTTGATGCCCTTCCTCCAAAGAATAGACATCAATGTCCTTTACTGTGGAATATTTGCTGCAGTAGCGCCCATTGACAAAGACCAGACACATCTGCTTGCATTCGGGAAGAATGTGAGGCTCGATTTCAGCAAAAGAGGGCATCTCAATCGGATTGAAACAAAGCTGCCTTTCATATAGATCTCGCAGTTTCACATAGCGATACTGCTCATGTTTCTTGGTCGGCAGGCCGCACTTTAGAAATTGCTGCCAAGCCTCTTCTTGTAAAGGAGAATTTGGCTCTTTTTGTTTTACCTCTCCAAGACGATCTAAAAATGTCATGCAATCTTCTCCAACCAGTCGTATCCTTGCTCTTCAAGTTTTAGGGCAAGATCTGCATTGCCCGTTTGCACAATTTTCCCGTTCATCATCACATGAACAAAGTCGGGTTTAATGTAATCGAGTAAACGTTGATAGTGCGTAATCAAGACAAGGCCCATTTCGGAATTTTTAATTTGATTGACCCCTTGAGCGACGACTTTCATCGCATCGATATCAAGACCTGAGTCGGTCTCATCTAAAATGGCCATCTTAGGGTCGAGCACTGCCATTTGCAAAATTTCATTGCGTTTTTTTTCACCACCGGAAAATCCCTCATTGAGACTGCGGTGCTTAAATTCCGGACGGATCTCCATCATTTTCATCTTCTCATCGAGAAACTTCTCAAACGCCTCAACTGAGAGCTCTTCTTTCCCTTGAGCTTTTCTCTGAGAATTCAGCGCCAAATGCAAAAACTGCAGATTGCTCACTCCGTTGATTTCGACAGGGTACTGAAAACTCATAAAAAGCCCTAAACAAGCTCTCTCTTCCGGCTCCATTTCAGCAATCTCTTTTCCTTCGAAGAGAATGTCTCCCTCTTCAATTTCGTATGCGGGATGCCCGGCGATCACCTTTGCGAGCGTGGATTTTCCAGCTCCATTCGGCCCCATAATCGCATGAATTTCACCTGGGTTCACAGTTAAGTTCAAACCCTGAATCAAAGGTTTTCCCTCAATGGAAACGTGAAGATTTTGTATTTTTAACATGATTAACCTACCGAGTGTTCGAGTTTTAAAGTGAGCAGCTTCTTTGCCTCTGCGGCAAATTCAAGTGGAAGTTCAGAGATAACCTCTTTACAAAATCCATTGACCACCATATTGATCGCATCTTCTAAAGAAATGCCGCGCGATTGGAAGTAAAAGAGCTGCTCTTCATTCATTTTTGAAGTGGATGCCTCGTGTTCGATGCTGCTCGAACCATTCCCCGCTTCAATATACGGGAATGTATTTGCCGAGCATCGATTGCCAACGAGCATCGAGTCGCACTGCGTATAATTTCTCGCTCCTGTTGCGCGAGGAGCCACCTTCACAAGCCCGCGATAACTGTTATGCGAAGTGTCTGCCGATATCCCTTTCGTAATAATTGTCGACTTTGTATTTTTCCCCAAATGGATCATTTTCGTTCCGGTATCCGCCTGCATCGAACCATTTGTGAGCGCCACAGAGTAAAACTCCCCAACGGAATGGTCGCCTTGCAAAATGCAACTGGGGTACTTCCATGTAATTGCAGCTCCGACCTCCACTTGCGTCCAGGTAATCTTGGAGTAGTCTCCTTGACACCTTCCACGCTTCGTCACGAAATTGTAAATACCGCCCTTTCCGGTCTTTGGATCACCGGCATACCAGTTTTGAACAGTCGAGTATTTAATCGTTGCGCTGTCCATTGCAATCAACTCGACAACAGCGGCATGTAACTGATTTGTGTCGTAAGCAGGAGCTGTGCACCCCTCAAGATAACTGACAGACGACCCTTCTTCTGCAATGATCAATGTCCGCTCAAACTGCCCGGACTCTTGATCGTTAATTCTAAAGTAAGTCGAAAGCTCCATCGGACACTCAACGCCCTTCGGCACATAAACAAAGGAGCCATCTGTAAATACAGCAGAATTAAGCGCGGTAAAGTAATTATCCCCGATCGGCACGACGCTGCCTAAGTATTTCTCGATTAATTCCGGGTATTTTTCAACCGCTTCGGTAATCGAGCAAAGAACGACCCCTGCATCGACAAGTTTTTGCTTAAACGTTGTGCCGATTGATACCGAATCGAACACCATATCGACAGCGACATTACTCAAGAGCTTCTGTTCGTCTAATGGAATCCCGAGCTTTTCAAACGTTCGCAAAACTTCCGGATCGACCTCATCGAGACTTCCAAGCTTCGGCTTCTTTTTTGGAGCTGAATAGTAGCAAATATTCTGATAGTCAATGGGAGGATAGTTGACATTCGACCAATCGGGCTCATCCATTTCTAGCCACTTGCGATACGCCTTCAATCGAAACTCCAGCATAAAGTCCGGCTCGTTTTTCTTTTCGGAGATCATTCGGATAACATCCTCGGAAAGCCCTTTTGCAATTCGGTCCGTCTCTACCTCGGTCACAAAACCGTACTTGTACTCTTGTTGCTCGGCAACTGTCATAAAAAACCGCTCTTTTTTCTAATTTTCCCTATCAATTTAACACAAAGTCTCACTTAAATTCCAGGGTTCTATAAGAAAAAATTAATCACTGACAAATAAAATATATTAAACTAAAAAGACCAAACAACCTTTTAAAGAAAATATTAGAAACATCTTAATATTTCACTAACATTTATCAGCTTTAAGTATAATAAATTAAAAAGAAAAACAACATGCCAACAAGTATTACATCATCAACCCATTCCCCTCTTCCAATTCAGCCTTCAATCAGGAATGAAGAGGGGCAACCCCCATCATTAATTCAAAGAATTAAACGTTTCGTTGTTCGTCTATTTTCAGCAATTGCAAAATTCTTTAGCTCTTTATTCAAAACACAAAAGTATACTATGAGGCTCCAAGACGTTGAATCAAAAGAGTGTGATCCCTCTGAATATATACACGGTCGCAGTTCCCAAGCAGAACGAAGGAGCCATCAACCTCAAGCTCAACGTTATTTTGGACATGTGGGCACAGCATCCCTTGTTCCATCCGACGCTATCGAACCAACTTTTCGCAGAGAAGATATGCCGGTCCCTGACCTTGAAAATTTAGACGACCTGGAAGCAGAAGAGTCGCCTCGCCCTGAAGATGTGCACTTGCGCAGTTCCCAAGCAGAACGAAGGAGTCGTCAACATCCGGGTACAGCACGCGATTTTCGAGACGCTTCCCCACGCGTAAAGAGTAGTTCAGTCCTGCCAGTCGATGACTCCGAATCAGAAGAGTCTTCTGAATCTGATGAGAGGTTACATTACCTTTTGTTCCTCCTTTACCAAGAAGAACTACTACTCCACTATAATGGTAGTGTACAAGAGGATTTAGCATCCAATACTCCGTGCGCTTCTGAACATAAAGAGAATAGTTCAGATGAGTCACTTGACGCTCTCGAAGCAAAAGAGCCGCCTCGCCCTGAAGATATGCACTGCCGCAATTCCCAAGCAAAACGAGAACCAACAATTTCAGAGTATGAAGAAGTGACAGCAAATCGTTTACGTGAATATTTCTTACACCAAAATCAAAACGCCTCCGTATCCAATGAGAGTAGTTCAACTGATCAAGTTGAGAGCGCCGAATTAAAGGAGTCGCCTGACCCCATGGGTGCGCCCGGTTCCAATATTCTCGTTAGCACCTTTAGTGATAGACTCAATGCGGTGATCAGTTCCGGCAAACAGCAACCTCATTTAACATAAGGAACCTGTGACAAACTCAGGTACAATTGAATTTCGGATGGATTTTTCGAAAATTCGAAAAAACAATCGAGCTTAAGATTTGAGGCTTAAGCAAGTGCATTTTTCTCGCATTTCAGGAAGAAGGCAAGAAAATTTAACAACATGCGTTTATCAGAGGTTCCAAAAGCAGGCGCATCCCCTCTAATTACTTGAGGAACTTAAATCTTGCAGATCAACTTATAAGACAAAATCTAGTTAATCACTCGAGGCAGGTCTGAATAACTCAGGCTCCTTTTTTGATCTGATCACGTGCTCATTCGGGCTTTCTTTTCGATGTCTCCAATATGCCGCTCCATAGTCAAAAGTCAGCTGTTCGCTGCTTTTGACTGCCCTCTTTGTTACAAATATGATCCGCATCAGGCCGCGATCGCAAACAGAGTTTACTTCAAGATTGGGCTCCTGGGCATGATTAATAAACCTTGTCTCATTGCCTCCTTTTTCAGCATCAATTAGATATTTTTGCAGAGTCCAAGGCATTTGCGGATAGGAGATGGAGTAGGCAGTATTCGTCGGCTGAAAGGGATTATACCTATGCACATGTCCTGTGTATTCGCCAATATAGGTCGACTTGGGAAGATCTTCATCTGCGAAAAGCCCAAACCCCATCGTTTGATTAATCCACTGGACCGTGACATTTGCAACCCAACCTTCTTTAAGTTCTTTCTGATATTTCAAGGCAAGCGCGCGCATCTCATCTCCTAAGAAAGTCTTGCGGATTAGCCAAGGAGACTTGCGAATCATACGCAAAAAATGCGCATAACTTGAAAATCGCGGATGGGTCAAATAGGCAACCCCTTGAATCTCCCTCTTTTCTTTCGGCAAGACTCCCAAAAAATGGGCGATCTCAAAAACCGTGAACCCAAATGCGTCCGTTTCTTCTAAATTAATTTGAGCAAGATCACCCTCTAAAAAATCTTGATTGGAAAAAAGGGTCTCTTTTTTATGAAATGGCCACATACTTTGTATTAAAATGCTCTTCAAGCTATACTCTATATCGATAATTTAATTGCAAGGAAAGATATGGCGTATTCGGAGGAGTTTCAAAAACAAATTAATAATCGAAATTTTAATAAATTCTTCCAACTTTGGGAAGAGTACTGCACCAACGACACCGTTGACGCAGAAGAATTAATTCAAATATTTAAACTCATTAAGGAATCGGATTTTGCAAGCCTTTTTGGTCAATTTGTCGAAACGGCGTTGCCAATGTGGGGAATGATTGAAGATCCGGAAGCATCTTACGAGGTACTAAAACTCATACTTGACCTACAAACTACAAACTCTAAAGAACTTGCAGAAATTGCCATCAACGCTCTAAAAGAAAAATATAAAGATGACCCGCGTTTTAAAGAGCGCTTAAGACTCATCGGACTTAGAACAAAGATCAACTTCCAAGGATGTATCTCCAGCTACGATCTTCTCAATCACTTTAAGGTCGGAAACTGCGTCTTTCATACGGGCGGATGGGGAACGGGTGAAATTATGGAAGTTTCTCCTCTTCGCGAACAAGTGGCCATTGAGTTTGAAAATGTCCCGGGACTGCGGCACTTTACTTTCAAAAACGCCTTTAATAATCTAATCCCTCTACCTAGTGACCACTTCCTCTCTTTGCGATTTACAAACCCTGATAAACTCGAAAAAGAGGCAAAAAAAGACCCGATCGGCATCATGCAAAAGCTTTTACATGACTTAGGTCCCAAAAATGCCCAAGAAATCAAAGATGAAATGTTTGAACTCGTCATTCCTGAAGGAGACTGGGTGAAGTGGTGGCAAAACACACGCAGTCGGTTAAAAAAGGACACGCTGATTCAAACGCCTAAAAGTATTAAAGCTCCATTTCAACTGAGAAAAAAAGAGCTGTCTCATGAAGAGCGTTTAAACATTGCGATTGAAGACAGTGGGTCTCCGGCGCATGTGATTCAAACCTCCTACAGTTTTGTTCGCGACCTCCCATCTATTTTAAAAAATAAAGAGACCAAGGAAGAGCTTAAGACCAAGCTGATTGCTCTTCTTTCACATGAAGATTTGACAAAAGAGCAAGAGCTGCAGATCTATATCTTTTTGGAATCTATGTTTGGAGAGAAGAAAGAGGGTGAAAGTATCGAGGAATTTATTCGTTCTCTTGAAAATATCGAATCGATTATCGACAAGATGGAAATAGTCTCATTTAAAAAACGCGCACTGAAACTTGTGAAGGAGTCGCGTTCTGACTGGGCAAATATTTTTATCAACCTTCTCTACACATTAAAACAAAAACCGCTTCGAGACTATCTACTCGACACTTTAACAGACGATGCGCTTGCTCTTCTTGAACAAGAACTCTACAAAATTAAAGACCACCCGCTTGAAAATCCCGAGCTCCTCGCGTGGTATTTCCGTACGATTGTAAAAAAGGGCAATGAGAAATATCCGTATTCAGATAGTCAAGGGCAATGTCTTTTCTTCGAGGCATTCCTCATTCTGCTAGCCTCTATCGAAGATGAGCCTGAGCACCGGGAACTTGTCAAAAAAATGGTAACGGTGATTACACAGAGGCGTTTTGAGCTCGTGCGCAGTATATTTAAAAGTGCATCTAGAGAATTTGTTGAAGAGTTCCTTCTTCTGTTTGCCAAATGCCAGTGCCTATCGAACCAGGATAAAAAAATTCTGCACTCGCTTGCAGAAGTTGCCCATCCGTCTCTTAAAACGGGAGAAAAGGAAGAGGTATCCGAAGAAAATATCCTATGGTCGACAGAGGAGGGGTACAACAGGACAAAAAAAACAATGGAGCGGATCAGTACAGTTGAGATGGTCGAAAATGCACGTGAAATTGAAGAAGCGAGAGCTCTTGGCGACCTTCGCGAGAACGCAGAATTTAAAGCTGCCAAGGAAAGACGCAGCCGACTGCAAAGTGAACTTAAGATGCTCTCGACTCAAATTAACCAAGCGCGTATTCTGACGGAACAAGATGTATCTCCAAATGTTGCGGGAGTTGGGACAATTGTCAGCTTGCGTACCCCTAAAGGAGAAAATGTCACATACACGATCTTAGGGCCTTGGGAAACGAATCCTGAAGCATTCATTATTTCGCACCAGTCCAAACTGGCTCAAGCAATGAAAGGCTTTAAAACAGGAGAGACATTTACCTTTCGCGACGAGGAGTACCACATCGATAAGGTAAAAAGTTATTTTGAATAAGGAGATTGAATGAAAATTGTGATTGCTAGCCATAATACACATAAAATCCGTGAGTTTCGCACGCTGTTTAAACCACTGAATAAATTTGATGTATTGTCGCTTCATGATTTTCCAAAATACAAGCTCCCCTCAGAGACTGGTGATTCTTTCAAAGAAAATGCAGAAATAAAAGCAAAAGATGCCGCTGAAAAACTTGGGCACTATGTCATTGCCGATGATTCGGGACTTGTCGTGCCGAAGCTAGGTGGCGCGCCAGGGGTCTTCTCTGCCAGGTATGCAGGAGAGGACGCCACAGACAGGGACAATCGAAAAAAACTCCTAGAAGAGATGGACGGTTTTTCTGATATTGATCGCTCAGCTTATTACGAGTGCGTCCTTATTCTTGCCTCTCCGGAACATATCATAAAATCTGTATCCGGAAAATGCGAAGGGCAGATCACAGAAGAGGAGAAAGGGGGCGGCGGATTTGGCTACGATCCACTTTTTCTGAAATATGACTACGATAAAACATTTGCACAGCTTCCCGAGTCGACAAAAATTGTCATTTCTCATAGAGGAAAGGCATTTGAAAAAATGATTCCAACCTTGGAGCACATAAAAACGGTTCACGCAGAAGCTAATGCAGTATGTGATTGACGGCTACAACTTCCTCTTTAGGGGGTCTGCGGACGATCAACCGCTCCAAGATAGACGAGAGAGTTTGCTCAACGAGCTTCAACTTCTCGCCAAAAGCAAATCAATTGCAATCGTATTTGATGGGGCTCTTCATCCAAGCGATATGAATCGCTCGAATCTAGGCGACCTCGAAGTGCACTATACCACTTCCGGTCAATCCGCTGACGATTACATCATTGACTCCCTTCCCTTTATGGGTAATCCCAAACTCATTACTCTTGTTACGTCGGATAAAGGACTAGCCAGACGTGCAAAGGGGATGGGTGTCCACACTCAAAGCGTTGAAAAGTTTATGAAACGACTATCAAAAGAAAAGGCAAAACAACGACCGGAAAAACCGCGACCGCAGGTTCCAAGAAAAAAAGAGAAACGGTCGACGTTTGATTATTATCTTGAGGAATTTAGTCGAGAACTTGATCTCGATGAGTAAGGTGGGGCCTGAAAACTTCAGGTTAATTAAATTTTGCATGATTTTTTTCTAAAATTCGAAAAAACAATCGAACTTAAGGAACCTCTGATTAA
>SLOH01000043.1 GCA_007132595.1 Waddliaceae bacterium
GGATGTTTGTTGAGATCGAGTTCTCCGGTTGGGCTTAAAATATTGAGCTTCTTTAAAATTGTATGAAGCTTAGAGACGCCCGCCTGTCTCTCTTTTAATTCTTTAAGTTCGGTAAAGGCTTTTTCTTCGAGATTTTTTAGACGTTCGGAGTTAATTAGAAGAATCAGTGTTTCAAGGTTGATCCCTTTTTCACCGCTTTCAATTGGTTGAATTTGGTCTGACCGAATGGCTTGAGTTTCACTTGACATGGTTTCCTCCATTGGTGAAGGATAAATTTTAACATTTAATAAGGTTAATCGTCAAATTTCTTGCACCTTTTTTTCTACTGACTTAGTATCTTTAAAAAACCTTAATTATTTGGAGAGCAATTGAAAAGAGAACACTGGGGCTCAAGATTAGGATTTATTTTATCTGTCGCCGGCTCGGCAATTGGCCTTGCAAATATTTGGCGACTCCCTTACCTGGTAGGGCAAGGCGGCGGTGCTGTCTTTTTATTTCTTTATTTGATCTGTCTATTGCTGATCGGATTTCCTGTTTTAATCTCTGAAATTTTGATCGGTAGAAAAACAGAGAAGGCGCCGGGACTTGCCTTTGGAAAAATAGGGGAAAGCAAGTGGTGGGCAGCAGGTGGCAGACTGACAATCTTAACAGGTTTTTTAGTTAGCACGTTTTATAGCGCCGTTGCCGGGTGGATCATGGGCTACTGGATCGAGGCGATCTCCGGCCATCTTGAGTTTAGCACATTTTCAGACGCTTCTGACCATTACACTCACTTAGTGTCAAACCCTTACTGGTCGATTGGTTTTCATTTTGCGTTTCAACTGATATGCATCGGAGTTTTATTTTATGGGGTACGTCAAGGAATCGAGCGCTGGAATAAAATCTTAATGCCAATGCTATTTGCTATCTTAATCATTCTTGTAATTAAAGGATTATCGGGCCCCGGAGCATCTAAGGGACTGGAATTTCTCTTTAAACCGGACTGGAGTAAGTTGACGCCGTCGATGGGATTGATGGCGCTTGGGCAATCGTTTTTCACTTTGAGCTTGGGACAAGGGACAATGGTCACCTACGGAAGTTATTTGAATCGAAAAGAGAGCTTGATTAAGACCGGTATCCCCGTTGTGATTATGGATACAGCCGTCGCTTTGCTCGCCGCTGTTGCGGTCTTTACCATTGTCTTTTCGGGGGGCGGAGAGCCCGCTTCCGGTCCCGGACTCATTTTCCATACACTGCCCGTTGCTTGGAGTCAAATGCCGGGGGGAACCATACTTGCCTCTGCGTTTTTCTTTTTAGTATTTATCGCAGCTGTCACAAGTGAAATTTCTGCCATGGAACCGACAATTGCGTACTTAATGGATGAGAAAAAGTTAAAACGAAAAAATGCGGTCCTTTTGTGCGGCTCGCTTGTGTTCGTCGTAGGAATCCCAAGTGCGCTTTCTTACAGCCTCTTAAGCGGAGATGTGGTTGCCGGGATGAACTTCCTTGAAATGATGGACTTTCTCTGCAGCAGCATTTTGATCCCAATTGGCGGATTTTTAGCCGTCGTGCTTGTCGGTTGGAAATGGGGCCTGAAAAAGGCACTACCGGAAATCCGCATCGGAAGCGAAAGCATTTTTGATCGGTATCGTTTTCTCTCCGGATACTTTTGGGTTTGCCTTAAATACACCGCGCCGATTTTAATGATCTTCGTATTTTTGAACTCAATAGGCGTAATCTAGTGAAGGAAGAGACCTTTCAGTCTACGTACACTCAAGAAGATGTGCAGTTCGAAACCCCACTTCGCCCGTGCTCCTTGCAGGACTTTATCGGGCAGGCGGATGTGAAAAATCAACTGCATATTTTAATTGATGCCGCAAAGCAGCGCGGCGAGGGGCTCGGGCACTGCTTATTTTCCGGACCCCCGGGACTTGGTAAGACGACTCTTGCCAATATTTTATCATCTGCAATGGGATCAAATATCGTTGTGACCTCAGGTCCGGCGATTGAAAAGGCAGGGGATCTGGCCGGAATTTTAACAAAGCTCCAGGATGGCGACTTTCTTTTTATTGATGAGCTACATCGGCTCAGCCGACCGATTGAAGAGTATCTTTATCCGGCAATTGAAGATTTTGTTCTCGACTTGATGATTGACACCGGTCCGAACGCGCGCTCTGTACAAGTGAAGCTCAATCGATTTACATTAGTTGGCGCCACCACGCGACTTGGACTTCTCACCTCAGCGCTCAGATCTCGATTTGCATTGACTTGTCGCTTGGATTATTACCAGCCCAAAGAACTAAAAACCGTCGTTTTTCGAACAGCCAAGCTTTTGAATGTGGATATCGATGATGAAGCCGCCCTTGCCATTGCAGAGCGAGCGCGAGGAACACCAAGAGTTGTCAACCATCTCGTCCGTTGGGTTCGAGACTATTGGCAAACGCGCGCCTCCGGAAAGATTGACAAAGAAATAGTACAAAAGGCTTTAAGTTTGCTCCACATCGATTCTAGAGGGCTTGATGAAATGGATCGAAAGATTTTAGAGGTGATGATCAATCACTATGAAGGAGGCCCTGTCGGAATTAAGACACTCGCCGTTGCTGTCGGTGAAGTTGCCGACACTATTGAAGAGGTGCACGAGCCGTATTTGATTAAAGAAGGATTGATTCAACGTACCTCAAAAGGGCGAGTTGTGACCACTTCGGGCTTTCAACACATGGGCGTAAAAAGCCTCTAAAAATGCGTCTGCAACTCGTTATGAGCCTCTTACACTACAGATTTTGTTTTATAAAAATATTTTTGTTTTTCTTTTCACAGACTCATTTTTTATACGCAAGTTACAAAAGAGCTGGAAAATATCATATTAAGGCTGATAAGATCGGATTTAGAATTTATGAATGGTTTCATTCAATAGAAAGGAGAGAATTTATGTTCTTAAGAGTAATCATTTGCATGTTTGCTTTGATACCAATTACAAATACACTGGATGCAGGCGTGTGGGACCATGTTCAAAGACTTCTGGGACGAACTTCCAATAAACTACCTCAGACGATTTCAGTTTTGGTTTTACATGATCAACCGGGAGTGATGCTTGAGGTGACCGGGAAGTATCATATTTATGATCCACATACAAACTCCCACGTCTCTTCTCGTTTAATCGGAAAACGAAAGTTTTTGCAACCGCTTGCAGGAGGCTTGAAGTGGGGAGAAGAGTTCCCGGGCATTTACCAACTGCATATCGTACCTGATAATCGCCATGTGACGTCGGTTGTCAATGGCGTGGAGTATCGCGGAACCATTTTAGTCTATGACGTAGGTGGAACAATCAGTATCGTAAATAAAGTCGATATTGAAGATTATCTGCTATCAACGCTGTCTCCGCAATTTCAAGAGCCGCTTCCGGAAGAGACACTTTCTGCAATTGCAATTGCAGCTAGAACAATGGCACTTTTTCAGTCACAGCACCCAAAAAATCCCTACTGGGCTGTCGACGCAAAAAATGTCGGTTATGAAGGAATCAAAAGCGTGAACCTAGAAAGTGATGTTGCAAAAGCAATTCGAGTCACTGAGAATATGGTGCTAAGTAAAACAGGCTCGTATGAAGGTCTTGTGACACCAATCGCTGCTCAATGGGGTTCAATTACAGGTGGAAAGCAGAAGAAAGAGCGCGCAGCCGTCTTTTCCAGAATCTCTCTATATGAAGCAGAAGAGATGGGATATCGAGGCAAAAACGCCGCTCAGATTTTGACCAAAGGGTTTCCGGACTCTCACATCGAGATTCTCGACTAAAAATATTTTGGAAGGAGGCAACCTGCCTCCTTCCAAATTGTACTTCTATGGACCTTCACTCAATACACGCTTACCACTTTGATCTGCCCGATGAGCTAATCGCCAAACATCCGGTGTCGCCAAGAGACTCCTCGCGTCTTTTGATCGTCGATCGCAAAACAGAAAACCTATCGGACATGCGGTTTTCACAGCTTGCCGACTACCTCAATCCAGAAGATCAGCTCATTTTCAACAATACCAAAGTGATTCCCGCAAGGCTAATGGGGCATAAAGCATCCGGCGGCAAGCTTGAATTGCTCCTCCTGAGAGAAGAGGGAGATAATATTTGGCAGGCGCTCATCAAACCGGCAAAAAAAGCGCCTCTTCACACGGAGATTCTTTTCAACGCAAACGTAAAAGCAAAAGTGATTGAAGAGCTTTCGGAGGGAGTCAGAAGGATACGATTTAAAAGCCCGATTCCAATTCATACCTTCATTGAAAAAGAGGGGCAATTGCCCTTGCCACCGTACATGCGGCGAGAGGCGGAAGCGCAAGATACATCTGACTACCAAACTGTCTACGCAAGTGCCCTTGGTGCTGTTGCAGCGCCCACTGCCGGCTTGCACTTTACAAAAGAGCTTCTTGAAACACTCGGGAAAAAAGGGGTGGTGAACACCTTTCTTACTTTACATGTCGGCCTCGGCACATTTAAGCCGGTGAAAGTTGAAGATATCCGTAACCACCGGATGCACGAGGAGCGGTATATTATCACCGAGGAATCTGCTCATCAGATTAATTCTCATTCGAAAAAAAAGCGACAGATTGCCGTTGGCACCACATGCTTAAGGACTTTAGAGTCTGCTGCAAATCCAAACGGAAAGGTCGCTGCCGGCTCCGGAAGCACAGATATTTTCATTACTCCCGGATACCGGTTTAAAGTGGTAGACTCCTTGCTGACCAACTTTCACCTACCCGGATCTACCCTGATGATGCTAGTCTGCGCATTTGGAGGGTATGAGCTGATGATGGAAGCGTATAGAAAAGCAGTCGCCGATAAGTTTCGCTTTTTTTCTTATGGCGATGCCATGCTGATTATCTAAAAATTTCTAGCTGTTTTAAACGTAAGCGACCCAAGTATGTGATTTGATCGTGCCTACTTTTTGCCTGCGCGAAAGCAAGTAGGGGGAATGTTGAGAGTGATCAGACCTTTCTTGTGTGTGGGGGATTTGGGTGTTCTCTAAATTCAGAGAAATTTCTTGCTGAGTTTTTGATTATTCGGCAAATACACTTGGATTTCTATCCCTGGGGAGTTCATTTCAAAGAAAATGAGACTAACTCTCACTTGAGTACAAGGCATTGTAGTTGCGTATGGTTAATTAAATGAGCTAATCCCGAGGGTTCGAATTGACACCCGGACATGTCAATTGAACGCAGGCTTGGAATAGTTGCAGCTTCCTTCAGCTGCAGACCACTGATGAAGGCAAATCCTGAGAGGTCTAAATGAGTGGCCCCACTCTTTTTGGCGAGTTGGATTGCTTTGTCTATCTGATGAGCCGTGGAGCTACTGCTTTTTAGGGCATTATCAAATATGAAATTTAGTAGTTGTTCAGATAACTTGTCGTCAATCGTTTTTCTGGGTGGAGGGGTGAGGCTGTCTATATAGGCAACGTGATGCATGGGATGTCTGATATTCATATACTCTGCAAGCTGGTTAAAGTGATTAATTGCGAACTTTCCTGCTTTTATTGCTAGCACCCGTTTGTCATTGAGAAAATGACTGTTGATTTCATCTAAATTGAATTCATCGCGATCTTGAATTTCACTCATCAATTGATCCAAGATACCTTGGGGGCTACTGAGACCGTAAATGCTTGTGTTACTAGACATTTTTTGTTGAATTTTTGTGATTTTATATCAAAATTTTGTTTATTTAAAAATGTTTAAATTTTAAAACGATCTGCAGCTTCTTTGTTTATCTAGAAGAGGGGAGACATGTCGATTATTGAGAATTTCAGCAATTAGGCTATATTTTGAAGGTGCATGACCTCTTTCAAGTGTCTGCGGACGTTGTTTGCGATCTTGTCGCATAAAAATACGTCAAGAATACGCAGGTACTTAAGAGATCTAATCTGCATGAGACCTCTATTAGTGAGTTTTTTGCATCTACTTAGAAAAAGGATTTCTAGTTTTGTTAGTTTGGTTATGTGTTTCAGCCCCTTGTCTGTGATTGCGCTGCATCCATTTAAACAAAGCACTTGGAGGTGTGCGAGGGGCGATAAATAGCTGAGTCCTTTGTCTGAAATTTTCCGACAAAAATTTAAGCGAAGATCTTGTAGGTGTGTATGTCTTCCTAAATACCAAAGACCCCTATCTGTGATCAGCTCCAAATCATTTAAAAAAATTGTTTTTAAGTAGGTGTGGTTTTCTAGGTGTTTAAGTCCTGCATCCGTCACTAGATTGCATTGGCTTAGGTTGATCTCCTGTATTAGTGCCAGGTTTGGTAAAAATCTAAGACCTTCACTTGTGATTTTCTTACACCGACTGAGGTTTAGGCTTCGTAGTTGCCAAAGGCTTGCTAAATGAGCAAGACCTTCATTTGTGATCAACTGGCACCAACTGAGATTTAGGCTTTGGAGTTGATTATGTTTTGCTAAGTGGAAAAGGCCTTCATCTCTGAATTGATAGCACCGGCTAAGGTCTATGTGTTGTAGTTGATCAAGGGGTGTGAGATGCACGAATCCTTTGCCTGTCACTTGCATGCAGTCTTTTAATGAAAGAGTTTTCAATCCCTTAAGGTTTTTCAGGTGCTCAAGGTCATTATCCGTCATTTGTCTACATCCGACGAACTTAAGGCTGTGTAGCTGCTTGAGGTTGCTTAAGTAGGATAACGCCGATGGCTCGAATTGACAGAACGAGAGATCAATGGAACGCAAGCTTTGAATCTGCGAAATTTGATTTAACTGCTCACTGGTAACGGCTTTAAAATCGGAGAGGTCTAAATGTTCAACCCGATTTTTTTTAGCTAGCCGGATCGCAATGTCAACATCATTAAACTCATGTTCACTTATATCTAAATAATCAAATCGGATGGAGTTTGCTAGCTCCTCAGGCAGTGCGTCGATCGCTTTTTTTGCGTGCAGTGAATTGGAAACATTGAGATATGCGACTTTATGGACGGAGTCTTTATTATTCAGATGTCTTGCAAGAACATTAAAATGATGCATTGCAACAGCACCTGCCTTTATAGCTAAAAGCTTTCTGTCGTTTAGAAAATCTCTGTTAACCGCGTGTAACTTTACTTCAGTTTCGTCTTGGATTTCATTCATGAATGTGTCCAAGACGAGGCTCATATCATTTAGATTTTGGATAGTTGTGTGATTGTTCATGATTGTTTTATAGATAAATAATAATTTTTTTATATTAATTAACCTGAAAGTTTAGAGGTTCCTTAATTATGTGGCAATAGATGGATTCCACCATCTGCTTCTTTTAACAGCAATTAGAGCAGTCGTTCCATATGGAACCCCTGATAAACGGGAGCATTTTAAATTTAGTGTCCTTTTTTCTAAATTCGAAAAAACGCACTCAATTAACTTTCAAGTAGTTAATTTCGATTGTTTTTTTCAAATTTCAGAAAAAATTCAGTCTAAATTTAAAATGCTCCCGTTTATCAGGGGTTCCTTATAGTTTTGATCGATTAAATGATTTTGATCGGCTGAACTAAGCGCCTATATACGTGGACTGATTGATTGTAGATAATCTGTTTGCTTCATAATATCTTCGGCGATATAATAAAGAAAAGTACTAGAGAAGAAATCTTTCTCTTTAAAGAATTAAACACTAGATTGCTCACCTTTAGGAGGTTAGAAGAAATGTCAATAGAAAATGCCAAAGATAATTTAAAAGAATTCGGGAAAGAGTTGAACCTCGAAGGTTTAGAGTTTGACGAAAATAACACGTGTATCCTAGGGATCGACGATGAGTTTTCTCTTCACCTGACATATGAACCCAACTCTAAAAGACTGTATTTGTACTCACCGCTTTTAGATGGATTGCCAAAGGATGACAAGGTCCTATTAAAACTATATGAAATGCTGCTCGAAGGGTCGATGCTTGGCGGTCAAATGGCAGGAGGCGGAGTCGGTGTCGCACCTCAGGAAGAGCTGATTTTGATGCATTGCACAATTGATATGGAACATGCAGTCTCATCGGCATTGCGCGCATTTGCTCCTCTATTTGTCGAGACAGTCGAAAAATGGAGAAAAATTTGTGTCGATCTCAAAGAAGGTCGGCCCGTAGACTCTGTACGTCCTGAGGTGGGTCAAGCATCCGTTGGACAAGGGAAAAAGTCAAATGGCGGATCTCTTGGTGGAAGTGACCAAGGAATTAAGATTTAATTCGCATTCACTTTCACGTCTTAAGTATGCATAATAGAGACCCGTTCGGGTCTCTATTTTTTTTCCCTTTTTTCCTTTACCTACAACAAGATGTTATGGCATGCTGAGTCATTCTAAGATAAAGTAAAATCGTTTTCTAAGTTCACAATAAGAGGTATAGTCAATGTCTATGAATTATGTTCACCTTGCAGGATTTCTTGCCAAAGATCCCGAGTCTCGTTTCACAGCAGATGGAAAAAAAGTCACAACACTTTTGATTGCAACAAACAACAAGAAGGGTAACGAAGTCGAAACGATTTGGTGGTCAATTTCTCTTTGGGGAGATCGATGGGATAATATGATGAAGTATCTGCAAAAGGGCAAGCCTGTGTTAACCGGTGGAAGTTTGCGCAAGCCTCGCATTTATCAAGATAAAAATGGAAATCATCAAGTCGGCGCTCTTGAAGTCCGCGCAGATTACGTGAATTTTGCTCCCTCAAGTCGACCTGACCAAGATCAGGGAAGCGGCAATCAATCGTCCTCTTCATTCTCTTATGGTTCGGAGTCAAGTGGTCCCGAGCAGGGGGCAGCGCCGATGTCTCAGAGTTCTTCCTCTTATGAAGACGACTCGATTCCATTTTAGTAAACGGGAAAAATGATGATAAAATTTACAGAAGTTTCTTCACTTACAAAACGCGTCAAGGCAGATTTGCTCGTTCTTCCTTATTGGAAAGATAAAAAACTGACTCCTGCAAATGCGTTTGAATCGCTTGCAAAAGAGATTGCGCCTGCCCTTGATTCCGGCGATTTCACTGGAAAAGAGGGTGAGGTAGTTGTCCTCTATGCAACAGGTCAAAAAGAGCCGCGTTTAGTACTTCTTGGTTTAGGTAAGTCGGATAAAGCAACAGAAGAGAGCCTTAGGCGTGCCTACGGAAAACTCACCTCTTATTGCCACAAAAACAGCTGGACTAAGATCAATCTAATGGTGCCGTCCGCAACTGGGTTTAATGTCATTCGCGGAGTGACCGAAGGTGTCTTACATGCCAACTATATGTTTAGTGAATTGAAGAGGGACAAAAAAGAGTTAAAGCCGCCTGTTGAGCAAATCTGTCTGATCAGTAAAATGAATGACTGCGTCAAGCAGGCAGATCATTGGCTCGGCGTATTCGAAGGGGTCTATTTAGCTCGAAACCTTGTCAATCGCAATGCAGATGATGTCACACCTCAAGAGCTTGTACGGGTAGCAAAAGATCTTGCCAGTCGCTTTTCAAAAGTGAAGGTGACGGCATTTGATAAAAAGCGGATTGAGAAAGAGAAGATGGGACTCATCCTTGCTGTGAACCAAGGCTCTCACAGTGAACCGGCTTTTATTATTATTGAGTACAAGGGCGATGCAAAATCGAAAGACAATACGATTGTTGTTGGAAAAGGGGTCACCTATGATACAGGCGGGCTAAACCTTAAGCCAACGGGGTTCATGGAGACAATGAAGAGCGACATGTCGGGTTCGGCTGTCGCTCTTGGAACAATTCTATCTTGCGCAAAGCTAAACCTTAAGAAGAATGTCACGGCTGTCATCCCGACAACGGAAAATTCAATCGACTCTCGCAGCTTTAAGCCAGGAGATGTCTATCCAAGTTATGCGGGGAAAACAGTTGAGATCGGTAACACGGACGCTGAAGGGCGGTTAATTTTAGCTGATGCTCTTGCGTATGCATGCAAGAATCTCAAGCCGTCTCGTATGATTGATTTTGCCACCCTGACTGGAGCCATCGTGATCGCTCTCGGAGAGAAGACAACCGGGATGATGAGTAATAATGATGCGCTGGCAAGTGAGCTCTCTAAGGCGGGCGCTGCAACGTTTGAGAGGGTCTGGCGCATGCCTCTCTTTGAGGAGTATAAGTCTCAGTTGAAGTCAGATGTAGCCGATATCAAAAATATTGGCGGCCGGCCGGCGGGCTCGATCACTGCTGCTCTTTTTCTTCAGGAGTTTGTCGATAAAAAAATTCCTTGGGCTCACCTCGACATTGCAGGGACTGCCTTTTTGAGTAAATCCGACCGCTATCTCCCGAAAAATGCGACAGGGGTCGGGGTGCGGTTAATGGTCGAGTTTTTAGAAAATAGCAAGTCGTAATACGTTCTATTTTCTAAATTTCCTTCATATTGCAGCTTCAAGCTTGCGAGTCTCGATAGTTTTACACTCCCTTTTTCCTTCGGATTGAACGGGAAGAGGGGGTTAAAACTATCTTTTTTGTATGCAGATGGTTAGTTGTTCATCTTGCGACTTTGCATTTTTCTACGGCTAAAGCCCCCCTAAAATCTCGAATCCTTCCTTTTCTCTCTTTTGGCACATAAATTGCAGCTATTTAATTAGCAAAAGGAGGGATCTATGCCAAAAGATAATAATAAAAAGGTAATAAAAAAGACTCCGGCTAATAAAAAGGTTGTGAAGAAGGTAAAGCCTA
>SLOH01000107.1 GCA_007132595.1 Waddliaceae bacterium
CAACAGATTAACGGCGTCTGTGATGATGCACTACGATGAGAAGGGAGAGCTGCTGGACTATTCTATCAAAAGAACTGTGATCCGCAGCCGCAAGCGCTTCACCTACCGCCAAGCGCTTAAAGTAATTGAGGGAAAAAAAGAAAGTCCGCATAAAAAAACGCTCAAGCTGATGGTCGAGCTTAATGGCCACTTGAAAAGACTTCGATACGAACGTGGCAGTTTAGAGTTTTCAATTCCGGAGCTTGTCATCAAGGTGGACGAAAGGGGCGCGCCATACGCAACGGAGCTTGTCGATTACGATATCACCCACCAAATGATTGAAGAGTTTATGCTTAAGTGTAACGAGGTCATTGCCAGACACCTAGATGAAAAAGGAAAGCGTTTGCCGTTCCGCGTTCATGAAGAGCCGTCAAAAGAGGGAATGAAGGAGTTTTCCGCGCTCGCCTCCTTTTTTGGTTTTGATCTTCCGGAGGCGCCGACTCCAATGGAGTTGCAACTCTTCTTTGACGATGCGCTCAAGACAAAGGCCGGAAGGTTTTTAGCAACAAGTTATATCAAGCGCATGCGCCAGGCCGAATACTCGCCGGAAAATATCGGACATTACGGTCTTGGTCTTTCGCACTATTCCCATTTCACAAGTCCAATCCGCCGCTATCCTGACTTGATTGTACATCGCGTACTTTTTGGCGACGATGAGAGCGATGAAGTTCTGCAGGAAAAATCCAAGCGCTGTTCTGAAAAAGAGCGCATAAGTGAAAAGGCAGAGCGCAGAGTGAGGCTAATTAAGAAGCTACGTTTGTTGAAAATGCGAAAACAAGAAGACCGGTTTACCCAGTATGAGGCAGTGATCACAAAAGTGCGCAGTTTCGGTTTTTATTTTGAATTACTTGACTTTATGATCGAGGGTTTTATACACATTTCGGAAATTGGCGATGATTATTATCGGTATATTGAGCAAGAGGGGATTTTACGCGGCTCTGATCATGGCGAAAAATTCCGTGCCGGTGAAAAAATTTCGGTGATGCCGCAAAAAATCGATCTGATCTACCTCAATGTTGGGTGGGAGTATGTCCCGGGATAATGTTTTCCCAAAAACATTTTTTTGGGTGACTACCTCTTGGGAAAGTATTTGCTGACCTGTATTGAAAGAGAGAGCGTTAAGAGTGTTAAAAAAAGGACCGAGAGTGGGTTTAAGCGGGCGCATGCACCCGATGTAAAGCAACCCTGGAGAATTCAAGTGAAGGAGTGTGGATGAAAAAATTTTTTGTTACAGGGCTTGTAATATTCTTGCCTTTAGCAGTCACGTTTGCTGTTGTGGTTTTTATTGTCAATTTATTGACTGGACCATTTGTCGGCTTTGTTCGAGATATTTTTCAAAACTATGGGATTTTTGAAAGAGGATTTCTCTTTTTAAGTGCAAATCAAGTTCAGCAGTTTGTGAGTCAAATATTGATTCTTGCAAGCCTCTTCGTATCCACTGTTGTACTCGGTATGCTGACTCGCTGGGTCTTCATTCACTATTTTATTCGACTGGGGAATTATGTTTTTCATCGTATCCCCATCGTTCGCTCCATTTATAAAACTGCCCAGGATGTGATTGAGACGTTGTTTACAACCTCTACACGATCATTTCAACAGGTTGTGCTAGCTCCTTTCCCCAATGAGAAGACACAAGCAATCGGTCTTGTGACACGAGAAAATATTCCCAAGGTGCACGATGGGAAAGAGGTCAATTTAGTTGCGGTTTTTGTTCCGACAACCCCCAATCCCACTTCCGGCTTTTTGATGATGTATGATCCAAAGGATTTGGTCTATCTTGATATGAAAGTCGAAGATGCCTTCAAATATATTATTTCATGCGGCGTTGTTCAAACTCCTATGACCAAGCAACAAGAAGAGTTTATAAAGGAAGGGGCACAAGACGATTGAGAAAACACTTTTTCACAGGTTTAGCTACCCTTCTTCCACTTGTCATTACTTTGATTATTTTGTATTGGATGGTGAACTTCCTGACTCGTCCATTTGAGCACATGACGCGTGAGTTTCTTTTGAGCTTCGGCTATCGCATCCGCCCGCCTCTACTTTTAAATATCGTGAGTAAAGGCCTTATTCTCGTTTGGTTTGTTTTGCTCCTTCTTTTGCTCGGGTATCTTGCTCGCGCATATGTGATGAGCAAATTTATTTCCAGTCTCGAGTCCTTAATCGATCGGGTGCCGATTGTTGGAACCTTTTATCGAGCGATCCAAGAGATGGTGATCGCCGTGTTTTCACAAGAAGTTAAAACCTTTTCTCAGGCTGTTCTTGTTCCATTTCCATTTGAAAAATCCGAGTCTATTGGATTTATTTCGCGAGATTTGCCGTTTCGTTGCCTTATTAATGGGGAAGAGCGCATTGCAGTATTTGTTCCCGGGACCCCCAATCCTTCTATGGGTTTTTTGCTGATGTACCCCAAAGATCAGCTGGTTCCATTGAATATGAAAATCGAAGAGTCACTGAAAGTGGTCGTTTCCTGCGGAGTTTTAACAGAAAAACTCTACTCTTAAGGAACCCCTGATAAACGGGAGCATTTTAAATTTAGTGCCTTTTTTTCGAAATTCGATAAAAACGCACTCACTTAACTATTAGATAGTTAAGTTCGATTGTTTTTTCAA
>SLOH01000086.1 GCA_007132595.1 Waddliaceae bacterium
ACGGATCGATGCGCCTCTTCTCACTCAAAAATGGGCTGCAGTTTCGCTGGATCGGCCTGAACAACCTCCTCTCCAAGGTCGCTAAGGGTGCGAGGCAAAAATATAAAAACTGGGTACTGCCCTACCTGCATGAAACGGACTGTTTAAGCTGCAAAGGATCAAGGCTAAACCCCCTTGCCAAAAATGTCACACTCAGCGGCGTTTCCCTACCCGAACTTTGCCACCTCCCTATTGAACAGGCGGTCGATTGGGTCAAAAATCTCGAAAAAAAGATGGAGTCCTCGCACGTACTTGAAGAGGTGTGGCAGCAGCTCATCCACCGCTTGCAGTTTCTTTGCGATGTCGGCCTAGGTTACTTAAGCCTAGACCGCAAAGCGCCCACCCTTTCCGGCGGCGAGGCGCAGCGCATCCGTCTTGCCCGTCAGCTTGGCTCCGGTTTGACCGGACTTTTGTATGTCCTCGATGAACCGAGCATCGGACTGCACCCGGCTGACAATACCCTTCTCAACAACGCGCTCATTAAACTAAAAGAACTTGGCAACACCCTTGTCGTTGTCGAACATGAGCCGTCGACAATTCAAATCGCAGACCTTATCTTAGACTTCGGTCCAACCGGCGGCGACCAGGGAGGATTCCTAACCGCGCACGGAACCCCAAAAGAGATTCTGCAAGATAGCCGCTCGCTGACCGGACAGTATCTCTCCGGTAAGAAGAAAATCTCTCTCCCCTTAAAAAGACGAAGCCTTGATAAACCGAAGCTGCGCGTTGAAAATGCGCGCCTCCATAACCTAAAAGGAATCACCGTTGAAATTCCAATCGGCACGCTCACCTGTTTAACAGGTGTCTCAGGGTCGGGAAAATCGACCCTCATGCACGAGGTGATCTATCCGGCCGTGAAACAAGGACTTGGTCGCAAGGAGAGCGTCGATCTTGAGGGAATCGGGCGCGTCTTTGGAATCGACCACTTTGAAAAGATGTATCTCATCGATCAAAACCCCGTCGGCCACACCATCAGATCCGATGTCTCTACATACGTCGATGTGCTAACCCCGATCCGCCAATTTTTTGCCCAAATTCCAGAAGCAAAACTTCGAGGACTGACGCCCGAGCACTTCTCTTCCAACCGATCAAAGGGGCGATGCACCAACTGCTTTGGCATCGGATATCGCCGTGTGGAAATGCAGTTCCTCCCCCCCGTCAAAATCCCTTGCGAAGAATGCAAGGGATACAGCCTAAACCCCTTAAGCTTAAAAATCAGATATAAAGGCAAACACTTAGGCGAGCACTTAAATCAGACCGTTATCGATGCGATGACCACCTTTGCAGAGCATCCGCGCATCGTCAAAATCTTAAAAACATTAAACGAAGTCGGCCTCGGATATTTAAAGCTAAACCAAGAGTTGCCAACACTCTCCGGCGGCGAGGCGCAACGGCTGAAACTCTCGCGCGAACTTGCCAAGCGCTCAAGCGGAAAAACACTCTACCTTCTCGATGAGCCCACCACAGGACTGCACAGTGAAGATATCGCAAAACTTCTTCATGTGATCAAAACACTTGTCGACAAAGGAAATACGATGGTCATCATCGAACACAATCTCGATCTGATCAAAGTCGCTGACTATATTCTCGACCTCGGACCCGGGCCGGGCATACTCGGCGGAAAGCTTGTCGCCTCAGGAGCGCCGGAAGCAGTCGCTCGGTCAAAGCAATCCAAGACAGGAAAATTTTTATCTAAGCAACTAAAAATCAAATAGTTGCCAATTTCTTCACAGATAATCCTAAAAAATCATACTATGATGAATATAGAGCTATTAATAAGGAGAGCAGTCAATGACTACAATCATTTCCGTCATTATCATACTACTTGTTTTATTTTCACTTTGGTTAATTGGAGTCTATAACCATCTCGTGCGCCTGCGCAATCGCGTACATAACGCATGGGCTCAGATCGATGTGCAGCTACAAAGACGCTACGACCTCATCCCCAATCTTGTAGAGTCTGTCAAAGGGTATATCGACCACGAAAAAGGCACGCTCCTAGACGTTGTCAACGCAAGAAACATGGCGCATCAAGCATTGCAAAAAGTCGATAAGGCCGGCGGCCCGACAGACGCCTCGATTCAAGAGCTCCTCTCGGCAGAATCGATGCTGCAAGCCGCCCTTCCTAAACTGTTTGCACTCGCAGAGGGGTATCCCGATCTAAAAGCAAGTGAGAATGTTAAAATGCTTCAAGAGGAGATTGCGACAACAGAAAATAAAGTCGCCTTTTCAAGACAAGCCTATAATGACATGGTGCTCGCATACAATAACGGCCAGCAAGTCTTTCCAAACAACCTTGTTGCACACTCCTTTGGACACTCTGAGGCAGAAATGTTTGAAGTAGAAAACGATACTGTCAGACAAGCTCCAAAAGTCACATTGAGTACAAGGGATTAGAAATGAATTTTTGGCAGGCGCAAGAGAAAGCAAAAAAGCAAACAAAACTCTACCTCTTTCTTTTTCTTTTAATGGTTCTTGCCGTGACATTTCTAGCCGAACTCACTTTGCGTCTCTACGCCCAAAGAGAATACGACCCTCCCTTTCCCTTCTTTGGAGTCGGGATGGCGCTGACCATTATCCTA
>SLOH01000057.1 GCA_007132595.1 Waddliaceae bacterium
AAGTAAAAATTAATCGAGATGGTGAGGGGAAAATCCAATCATTGGATGTTTCAGTCCAAATGATAGATAGTATGGTTTTTGGAGAAAAAGAGTCTCTTGATGAAGTCACTGAATTAGGAAAACTTAAGTCTGTTTTAAACTTTACAATAAAAAATGACGAACAGATACTATCACAAATAACAAGAAGTTACGATTTTGAGCCGCATAATGAGTATGTTGTTGCTCAAGAGGTGGCGAAATATTTAACAAGTTAGACTTGCTAAATCACCTTAAGTTCTTTTCCGACAGTTTCAAAGGCCGCAATCGCGCGGTCAAGATCTTCTCTTGAATGGGCGGCAGACATCTGGGTGCGGATCCGGGCAGCTCCTTTAGGGACAACAGGGTAGGAAAATCCGATCACATAGATTCCATGGGAGAGCATGCGCTTTGCAAATTCCGCTGCAAGCGAGGCGTCACCTAGCATCACAGGGATGATGGGGTGTGACCCTTGAGGGAGGTCGAAGCCAAGCGCCTCCATTTTTTCTCGGAAATAGAGACTGTTTGCCTTTAGTTTTTGTCTTAAGTCATTTGAGTTTTCAATCAGATCAAGGACTTTTAGGGAGGCGGCTGTGATGGAGGGGGCAAGCGCATTAGAGAAGAGGTAGGGACGGGAGCGCTGTCTGAGCCAATCAATGATCTCTTTTTTTCCGGTGGTGTAGCCGCCGGAGGCGCCGCCAAGCGCTTTTCCAAGGGTTCCTGTAATAATATCTACCCGGTCCATCACATTTGTAAATTCGTGAGTGCCTTTTCCGTTTTCCCCCAGGAAGCCAACGGCGTGGCAATCATCAAACATGACAAGGGCGTCATACGTGTCGGCAAGGTCGCAGATGGCAGAGAGGTTGGCAATGGTTCCATCCATAGAAAAGACGCCGTCGGTAGCGATGAGGCGAAATCGATGATCTTGTGTTTGCTTCAGCTTCTCTTCAAGGTCCTGCATGTCGTTGTTTTTATAGCGGTAGCGGTCGGCTTTGCAGAGTCTGACGCCGTCAATGATGCTCGCGTGATTAAGAGAGTCGCTGATAATGGCGTCTTCCTTTGTGAGGATGGTCTCAAATAGCCCGGCATTGGCATCAAAGCAAGAGGAATAGAGGATGGTCTCTTCAGTGCCGAGGAACTGCGAGAGTCTGCTTTCTAGCTCTTTATGGATGGAAAGTGTTCCGCAGATAAAGCGGACTGAGGCCATTCCAAATCCGTAGCGGTCAAGGCCGTCTTTTGCTGCTTGGATGACTTCGGGATGATCGGCAAGGCCAAGGTAGTTGTTCGCGCAAAAGTTTAGAAGCTTATGACCATCTTGAAGGGTGATGGCAGAGTTTTGAGGGGAGCTAATCGGATGCTCATCTTTATACAGCCCTTCCTTTTTTAGTTCGACAAGTTGCTTTGTAAGTGTGGATAGAAGTGTTTTGCTCATTAGATGGCTCCTTGTTGAGCCATCTAGTTAAGCATCTTTTAGACTTTTTGGCTATTTTTTCAGCTCTTGGATCGCTGCTGTAATTTTTTCCGGGGTGATATTGTCAGCGCCGGTTAGCAGTTTCACTTTTTTGGTATCTTTGTTGTAGAGAACAAGTGTCGGCGTTCCTTTAACCTTAAACTGTTTTCCAAGTTCCTTAAAGTAGCGGATCCCCATGGCAACGGTGGAATAGTCGAGCTTTTTAAAATCAACACCGATCGTGTTGGCAAGCGCTTTGACTTGTTCTGAATTGGGAGAGGAGGTCTGCGTGGAGAGCTTAGTCAGCATATGGCGCAGTTGGATGTAGTTCGGTTCATGGTTGATCATCGCAGATAAGTTGTATGGGATAAAGTTGAGTGTCTCGGGGTGTATGGCATGGTCGATATAGTAGAATTTTCCCTCGTCTGTGACAGCTGACTGGATGTCGTAGATTTGCGGTTCGATCTTTCTGCAGGCGGGGCATGCCCAGTCAGAGAATAGGTAGCCTTCGATCGCGGTTTTTTTGTCCCCAAAGGAGATATTTTCTTTCAGGTTGTCTGAAATCTCTTGAAACGCATCGACTCGCGAAGCTCCCATAAAGGTTGCGACAAAGGCGAGAACAAGGGCTGCCAAGGAACGAATTTCCGTTTGATAAAATTTCATAAAATTTCCTTTAGGTTGCGATTTTAAATTGTCGACCATGACGCTTACAAAGATAGCTGCAGTAAAGAAAATGGTACCCGCAATACTTAAGCAGATCGGACACCATGCGCCAATTTCCGCATGTTGAATCCAAATGAAGGTTAATTCCGCTCCCACTCCTGCAAAGACAAGAGTTGCAGTCCATTTCCAAAGGCTAGGATACTTCCAGGTCAAAAGGTGAACAGCAATGACTGCGATAAAGAAGGCAAAGCCAAAAATCTCAAAATGCTGTCCGAATAAGTACCATTTTTCATTCTCTGCGCACTGCGTTGAGCAGAGGCCGACAGTTGAAATAATTGTAAGGATAAACCCAGCCAATAGGGCGAGAGTAATTATCCACCATTTGAGCCTTGAAACGTGCATATAGTCCATACACTTTCTTTTTTAACTTTTCGTTGTTTATGTCAACTTTTTTTTATGTATGGAGGTG
>SLOH01000054.1 GCA_007132595.1 Waddliaceae bacterium
TGCAACATTTGAAATGCTCCCATCTCGATGAGCAGGATGATTTCTTGCGGCGCTTGAAATCCTGTTGTGAGATTGATAATCACGACTGTATGGGTTGATGCTCATGGGAGCCCTCATCATTTAAGTCAGAAGGTATGTAATAAACTATTTATTTGAAATAGGGAATCTTCCAATTCCCCAATAGAGTGAGGGTTGTAATTTTATTTTTTAAATTTTAGTTTAGCGTGTGTATGAGGGAGGTTATATGTGCACTCGAGTGCTTTGGAATACAAATAAAGTCGCAGTGGTGGTTGGGCGCTCGATGGACTGGCCGGAATCAACAGAGCCGAAAATTGCCGTACTGCCAAGAGGAATGGTCCGAGATGGGGGAAAGGTCGACACCGTTCAAGTTGTAAAAGAAAACTCCTTGAAGTGGAAGTCAAAGTACGGGAGCGTGGTTGTGACAGCGTATGGTGTCGGATCGGTTGATGGGATCAACGAGAATGGGTTAGGAATGAATCTGCTTTATTTAACAAATACAGATTACGGCAAGCGAGAGGAAGGTAAAGGGGGCATTCAGTCGACGCTTTGGGGACAGTATTTTCTAGACAATGCATCGACAGTTCAAGAGGCTTTGGAGTTAATGCGGGGGATTCAGCCAGTGATGGCAGAGTATGCAGGACATCGCTCCTCTGTACACCTCTCACTTGAGGACGCGTCGGGCGATTCTGCGATTATTGAGTATGTCAGGGGAGAGTTGAAAGTGTATCATGGAAAAGAGTACGTGGTGATGACAAATGATCCGACATATGACCAGCAGCTAGAACATATGAAGACGTTTAACTTTAAGGGCGCGACCCGCGAGACCCCACTTCCCGGAAATGTCGATGCGGTCTCACGATTTGTCAGAGCGAGCTACTTTTTACAGGCGCTAAGAGAGCCAAAAGGGAAGAGAGAGGCGGTCGCGGCAATTATGTCCATTGCGCGGGTGGCATCTGTTCCGCTGAATGCACCGTATAAAACTCCGGGGACGATTTATGATACCGAATACCGCACTGTCTTGGACTTAACTGACCGACGGTACTTTTTTGAGTTGACAACGAGCCCCAACGTAGTTTGGCTTGAACTTGATCAATTTGATTTGTCTGAAGGCGCAGCTGTCATGTCTATTGATCCGGACAATATCGAGTTGTCGGGAGACATCTCTAGTAAATTGACGAGAGATGAGAAGTTTAAATTTTGATCTATTTAAAAAAAGGGATTTTTCTGATGATGCTCTGACCCAGGCGCCTGACTCGCTCTGTCACACCTTGAGGGTCGGGCTGTTTTTCTTCTTGATCAGCCACTTGGTTTTCTATGCGATCTACCCCATAGAAGTTTAAGTCGATGATGGGGATTGTTCTGTTAATGATCTCTTCTGAAAGAGCGGATACTACCTTTCCGATACGCTCCAGTTGCTCACCATCCGCTTGATGCTTAATAGACTCCTCTTCCAGCCGCGCAAGGACTTCTAGGAATGTTCCCATCTCCTCTAGGTCGAGTGGAAGGTCTGCACTGAAGGTCATAAGACATCTCTTGAACGTTAGTTTTCATGTAATATAAAAAGTAATATTCTGCAATTTTGTTTTTTTATGACATAATGTCTGTGATTGTGAAAAAAGTTGATAGTACAATGACAATAGAGATTTGTTTACCAGAGATATTAGATGGAGAAGACAAAAGCCATCCGTTAAAAAACCGCATGCGGAAAAATTATAAGCATCTTCGCAAATGGGCCAAGCGAACAGAAACGGAGTGCATCCGTATCTACGATCGGGACATTAAAGAGTACCCCTTGGCAATCGAGATGTACGCCGGTCGGTTTTGCGTTCAGCAGTTCGCCTATGATGAGGAGGCGTTTGACACAAACGAGGTAGAAAAGATTTTACGATCGCTTTTTGGCAACTGTGAAATTTTTTGGAGATCGAGAATTCGGCGCCGGAGGCTTGAGCAGTATGAAAAAAGAGGGGAGGCGAAAGAATTTTTCACAGCTCTTGAGCACGGAGTAAAATTTAAGATCAACCTAACCGACTATCTGGACACAGGTCTTTTTCTAGACCATCGAACCACAAGGCAAATGGTGGCAAAAGAGGCAAAGGGAAAACGCCTGCTCAATTTGTTTGCCTATACGTGCTCGTTTAGTGTGCATGCGGCATTTGCCGGCGCAGCTTTTACTAAAAGTGTGGACATGTCCAACACCTACACCTCTTGGGGTAGAGAGAACTTTGAGTTAAACGGTCTTTCGGCGAAGAATAATGTCATTGTGCGAGACGACTGTTGCAAGTTTCTTGAGTATGAAACGGAAAAGTATGATGTGATTGTGATCGACCCTCCGACGATTTCTCGATCAAAGCGAATGGAGGAGATGTTTGACATTCAGCGCGACTATCTGTTTTTAATTACTAGAGCGCTTCGTCTTTTGAACGAGGACGGTGTGATTTACTTTAGTAACAACTATCGAAAGTTTGTTCTCGACAAAGAAGCACTCCCACCTTGCGAAATTACAGAGATTACGGAGAAAACCATTCCGGAAGACTTTCATAAAAAGAATATTCACAGATGCTGGAAGATTAGGCAA
>SLOH01000027.1 GCA_007132595.1 Waddliaceae bacterium
GCTAACGAGCGGTTTTCCTCAATCAAACTTTTTACCTGCTCTTTGACCTTGCTCGGTTTTGCTTTTACCATTTGAGCAATCTCGGCAAGCAGCTCTTCTTGTTCTTCGACAATTTTTTCCGCCTCAAGACCTGTGACCGCCTCGATTCGACGCACTCCCGCCGCGATGCTCCCCTCTTTTGCAATTTTAAAAAACCCAATCCGGCCAAGCATTGAGGCGTGAGTCCCCCCGCAGAGCTCCTTTGAAAATTTAATGTCAATCACGCGCACTTTCTTACCATACTTCTCGCCAAAAAACTGTTTAATCTCTTGGTCATTTTGTACTCTCTCGTAATCCACTTCATACCATTTTACCGGAAGATTTTCCCGTATTTTTGCATTCACAAGAGACTCAATCTCCCTTATCTCACTATTTGTTAGCGCCTTATGGTGATTAAAATCAAATCTTAAGCGCGAAGGCGCAACGACCGAACCCGCTTGTTTTGCGTGTGGTCCAAGCACTTTTTGCAGCGCCCAGTGCAAAAGGTGAGTCGCTGTGTGATTATTTTCAATGCGCTCTCTTCTCTTGTGATCCAATTTGGCAGCCACAGAGTCGCCGACTGTTAATTTCCCGTCAATTTTTCCAAAATGCGCAATCACCCCTTGGTAAGGCGCCCGGCAATCGCTCACCTCTAAAACACCGGCCTCTGCCTTAATCGATCCTGTGTCTCCAATCTGTCCGCCCATCTCAGCGTAAAAAGGAGTGCGATCGAGTATCACCATCCCCTCTTGGCCGTCTGTCATTTCTTGCACAGACTTTCCATCGACCACAAGTCCAATCACTGCCGCCTTGCACTCAGCTTCCTCGTATCCGACAAAAGTGGTAGAAAAATCAACAAAGAGACTCTCCTCAACCACTTGATTTACCTTCTGATGCGCCTGACGAGACCGCTCTCTTGCCTCTTCGTCCAGTTCATTATATCGCTTTTCATCCACACTCAAATCGGCATCTTTGGCAAGAAGCAAGATTTCCTCAAACGGCAGTCCGTAGGTATCTTTTAATTTAAACGCCTCTTCGCCCTTGATTTGATGACCATGCGTTTTTGCTTTCTCAACGATTTGACTAAGCAAATTCCCCCCGCGATGAAGCGTGCGCAAAAACGTCTCCTCTTCTTGAGTTAAAATTTCTGCAATCGGGTCCTTTGCTGTCTGAAGCTCGGGGTAATCATCGCCCATCAAGGTAATCAGACGCGGGAGCACTTTAGCAAGAAACGGCCGGTCAAGACCCAGCATCCGTCCATACCTTACCGCGCGCCTTAGCACCTTGCGAAGCACATACCCCCTCTCCACATTTCCGGGCTGCAGACCGTCTGCAATTGCAAAAGAGAGCGTGCGCATATGATCGGCAATCACATGGAAAGCCGGTGAAAGCTCAAGGTCGTTTGCGCGGTAAGCAACGCCTGAAATCTCTTCAACCTCCGCAATCAGCCCGCGCAAGACATCGGTCTCAAACACATTTTCCACATTCATTTGAAGCGCGACAATTCTCTCGATCCCAGCTCCCGTGTCAATCGATGGCCGCGGCAAGGAGATCATTTTCTCGTTTTCGTCCCTGTTGTATTGCATAAAGACTAAATTCCAAAACTCAAGGAACCGCTCTTCTTTCACATCTTCTTTGGGATTTTTCGCCTTTCCATACGCCTCTCCGCGATCATACAAAAGCTCGGAACAAGGACCACACGGACCTTGATCGCCCATTGCCCAGAAGTTTTGCTTCTCTTCAAACCTTGTAATCCGCCCCTCGGGCACATACTGCTTCCAAAGTTCAAACGCCTCATCATCATCGCGAAAAACCGTCGGCCAGATACGGTCGGGATCAAGTCCGAAGACATCGACAGATACCTCCCATGCAAATTGAATCGCCTCTTTTTTAAAATAGTCACCAAAAGAAAAGTTCCCGAGCATCTCAAAAAACGTTAAGTGGCGGCTCGTGTGGCCCACATTTTCCAAGTCGTTATGTTTCCCTCCGACCCGCACGCACTTTTGAGCAGAGACAGCTTTGGTGTAATCTCTTTGGCTCTTTCCTAAGAAGACATCCTTGAACTGATTCATCCCTGCATTAATAAAAAGCAGAGTCGGATCATCAAAGGGAAAAACCGGCGAGGACGGAACGACCCTGTGTCCTCTTTCTGAAAAGTACTTAAGGAAATTTTTACGTATGCGATTCGTAGACATATTTCTTCTTTGGTAAAGTATTCTATATATTAAAGGAGGGTCTGAATAACCTTTCGATAAAAACGTGAGCACGCTAAAGCTTCAACGCTTAAGATCGGGTGTTTTTTAGAATTATTCAGAGTTTCCCAAAAAAACATCATAACGTGCAATCGAATACTAGTAAAGAACCCCTATATCGATTATTTTTTCGAATTTTAGAAAAAAATCAGTCAAAATTTAATTAACCTGAGTTTGTCAGGGGCTCCTATAAGGAACCCTTATAAAACGGTTCAAGAGTAGCCTCTGAAACTCAATTAATGTGAAAACATCAATTGATTTTGTAAAAATAAGTAAACATACGCCAACAACTTTTTCTCTTATTTTTTGATATTTAATA
>SLOH01000042.1 GCA_007132595.1 Waddliaceae bacterium
TCCCACAAGTGTGACCCCCTCGGCTTTTTGCGGTGGCCTCTCTTGCTTGAGTGAGAAGCATCTCTTCTACTCGAGGAGGGAAAAGCTTGCCTTGATCGAAGAGAGCGGCAATTTGAGCAAGTTGATCGCCGTTGGGTCTAACAAAAACAAACCCCGGGATAATATTATATTCTTTGGCTTTTTTTTCTGAGACTGGCTGGGTGATGCTAATGAGTCGACCGCCTGGTTTTACAATCTCAAAACTCTTTTCAAGTGTCTCTCCTCCTACAGCGTCAAGACAAAGATCCACTCCTTCAGGACAGAGCTTTTTAATCTCTTGGGCAAAAGAGCGGCTTGAATAGTCGATTGCATAATCAGCTCCGAGCTCTTTGACATACTCATGGTGAGGAGGACTTGCAGTTGTGAAAATTTTGGCGCCTGTATTTTTTGCCATTGCGATCGCCAAACTTCCAACCCCGCCAGCACCTGCATGAATACAGACCGTCTGACTGCTTTCTATTTTTCCAACGTCATAAAGCGCTTGAAGGGCGGTTAAGCCAACGAGTGGAATAGCTGCAGCCTGTGCAAAGGAGAGCGACTTTGGTTTCAATGCCACATCCTTGCTGTCTGCGTTAACATATTCCGCATAGGTTCCCCACTTGACAGTCGGCTTGCGGCAATATGTATAGACTGCATCTCCTTCTTTAAACCCGCGAACGTTGCGACCAATTTTTTCCACCACCCCTGAAGCATCCCAACCCGGTATGAGCGGAAACTCCCACTCAATTCCTTTTTGTTTGAGCATCTCTTTAAGCATTCCGGAGCTGATTTTCCAGTCAACAGGATTCACTCCAGCATAGTGGACTTTAATCTGCAGCTCTTCGTCTGTTGGATCCGGGTGTGAAATCTCTTTTAGTTGAAGATCCTCTTCAGACCCAAAATCATTAAAGACAATTGCTTTCATTGAGATGCTCCTTTTCTTCAGGCTGTTTAGGGACGTTCAATATGTGAAGGAGATGCTCTTTCTGTCAGCCAATTGTAGATTAATCCGAAGATAAACAAGGCAACAAACCCATCGACAAATCCATAGACTAACCCGATGAAACTTCCTAAAAAATCAATACTATACCCACGATAGATGCTTTGCAGGACATGGATGAGACTGTCTGCATATCCTGTGTACATCGAAAGAATTGTAACGATCCAAAGACCGACGCCCCAGATGATTCCTGCGCTAAGGCCTAAGTTTTTTGCATTTAACATAATTTCTCCTCTTCATTTGATAATTGTGAAGATTGCTATTTATCAAACACAAAGAGATATGTCAAATTTATTCTTGAACCGCTTCGATTTCAAGGTAGACTGTCGCGCGTATCGGAATTTCCCCTTCAAAAACAGGAACGCCTTTAGCCATCAGCCCAAAATCTCGCGACATAGGGGATATGTCTGTATCGTCAAGACGGATTTTTTTGATGCGGATTAATTTTAAATTCGCAGCGGAACTGAGCGACTTGGCATCTTCAATGGCATTTGCCGTCGCTTTTGTAATGGCCTCTTCACGATATAATCTTTTGTTTTTAAGGTCATAGTTCAACTGACCGATATTGCCTGCACCGGATTTTGTAATTTCGGTCATGAGAGGGCCGATTAGGCTCAGTTGGTCTGTGGTAATCTTGATCTGGTTGAGGACCCGATATCCAACGATTTTTGGAGCCCATTCTGATGAGTCGTTTTGTGAACGAGAAGAATAAATGGGAGAAAGCGAAAACTGGCCTGTTTGTATCTCGTCCTCAGAAATTCCAAGGTTCATGAGTTCTTGAACAAGCGCGCGCATTTGACGGTTATTTTGATCTAATGCTTTTTCTGCCTCTTCAGCTTCTGTTACAGTGCCAGCCGACAGACTAACGAGGTCCGCTGGTTTATAAATGACCCCCTCGCCATGCACAGTGATTGTGGCAGGATCGTTTGCGTAGCAAAAAAGTGGGAAGAGACATAAGATTACGTATTTCATCGGTGGCCTCAAAGTAAATGACAGAATGTATGTTCCTTTTTTCGTTTGAAAAAATCAATAACCAATTTACATTGAAAAGAATTATAGAATCTCTCAAGTCAAGGGGCAGCAGATTTTTTCAATCGGTTCCCTTTAATGGCGAGTCATACAAATGGACATCCTTTGAATCATTTAAGGAGTGTTTTTGTAAATTGAGGAGGTTCTTATGGAAGAGAAGTGAGTTGCATAAAAAAGGGAGGATAGCATGGCGCTTTTAATGAATGAAATTGAGGAATTGCTTGGAGATGAAGCAGAAGAGCTCTTGAGTTATGAATCGAAAAAAATCTCAAAACAGTCGCTCATGAAGCCTGGGCCCGATTGGGTAGATCGCGCATTTGGACCAAGCGACCGGTCGCCGCGCGTCCTTCGTAGCCTGCACACTCTTTTTAATCACGGAAATCTATCCGGCACGGGCTACCTGTCCATATTGCCGGTCGACCAAGGCATTGAGCATTCTGCCGGCGCCTCTTTTGCTCCGAATCCGATTTATTTTGATCCGGAAAATATTATTCGCCTAGCAATTGAAGCA
>SLOH01000049.1 GCA_007132595.1 Waddliaceae bacterium
CCTCTGCCTTTGGGTGGGATTTCCGTCAATAACGAGGACTTTAAATTCCGGATGGAATTTGCTAAACTCTTCCTTCCAGTTATAGACCAAAGTCGTGGGACAGACGATCAAAGAGACCGCCGATGGATTATTTTTCTTATTCTGCGTCAAGGCGATAATGGTTTGCAGCGACTTTCCAAGCCCCATGTCATCTGCTAAAACGCCGTTGAGGTGCATGCGTCTTAAACGCTCGATCCAATGCACACCCTCCACCTGGTACCCTCTGACCTGTGCTTGGATTGTTGCGGGGACCTCTTCGGGCTTGAAAGAAAATGATCCGAGCAACTGCTTTTGCAAAGTTTTGAGCTTTTTTGTCATCGACAGCTGAATCGGCAGTTTCTCAAAATCCTCTTCATGGATGCTAGTTAGGCTCCAGAGAGGTCTTCTCTGTGTATAATCATCTAATTGTGTCACGCCCATTTCATCAAATACCTGAATGACCGGAGCGAGCCTTTCTAGGTCGAGAACCAAAATCTTCGGCAGCGGCGTGTTTTTCTTCCGGCGTCCCGGTCCCCTCGCCTCTTGTTTTGTCAACTCAATGAACTGCTTTTTTGTCGCCAAACAGTCCCAAAGCGTATTGACAGAGACTCCCTTCAAAGGCCCCTTAACCTCAAGCGCAAGTTCATACTCGTTGACAAGCTCTGTCTCTTTTAATTTTAAGATAAAGGTGGTGTCGTCATACAAGAATTGATTTTTCAAGTTTTCCGGACACTGAAAGTTCACTAGGTTTTGATACTTTGGAACCATCTCGGTCATAAACTCAACGATTCTCTTATCCGATTTTGTTGTGTATACCCCAAGCTGAGGGTTGTAGGAAAAATCTTGGAACAGATGATCGAGAAGCTGCTTTTCTTCCGTCAAATTACGGGCGACAACACCATCCTTTGTGACAAAGCTTTGCACCTCATCGCCTGTGATTTGGCTCGGGGCTGCCGGTATGACGGTCTTACCATAAAGAAAAGAGACTGTCGCATCAAGCTCCCCTTCAAGATATGTGATCTTACACTCCGCTCTCAATTTTTTCGTATACGGCAAAGTGACAAATTGATCGAGTATCCGACTGTTTTTTACTTCTGCAAACCGCGCGAGCTCGGGCAAAGAGTTTTCCACAAATGTACCAAACAGAGGCTCGGGAATCGACAAATTGCGAATGCTCTCCAAATGACGCAGGTGCTTGCGCTTAATATTGGATGGAAACCGATAGTAAATATTTTCGTGTATGATCCCCGGACGCGCGCACTCCAAAAGGAGCAACTTCTCAAAAGGAACTTCTTTTTTCCCCTCTACAACAAACGAGGGGGTGAGAAAAAGCCGAGACTGCGAAGATATCATCGCATCTAAAGTAAAGCTAAGCGCTGTCGGCGATCGTGAAAAGGAAAGAGGGCTTTCAATTCCGTTCCAATACAGACAAGGTAAAGGCTCGCACCCCTCGCCTTCTTTATAGGCAGCTCTTGGTTGACTTTTGGCCACTGCCAAATCATACGCCTTAGAAAGCAAGGTGCCAAAGTCTTCCAGATGCATCGTTCCGGATTTTTCTTCCGCAGCGATTTCCTCGTGATTTCTTGAAAAATGCACAGAGTCTAAAACCACGCGCAAGATCTGCACGCTGACAAGGTCAAAGGAGCTTAGAGTAAAGTAGTATCTTCTAGAACCGATATAAATCGTCTCATCATACCGAAGCGCAGCGAGAAACTCTCGCACATCGGGGATATTCAGCACCTTTGAGCGATAAGGAAGACGTAGGCCCAAATGAAATGTAATCGAATTCACATTTTCTGCATTAAAATCAGGAGACTGGGCGATGATGGCAATTTCAGCCTTATCTTCTGAAATCTTCTCTTCAGGAAAGAAAAAAGGACATGACCCGAGGATCTCTTGCGCATCGATATAGTCTCCAAGTAGCTGCTTTTCAACCTTTTCCCCTTTCCTAACATCCTCGTTGATCTTTGCCTGCTCAACTGCCTGCTGAACCTCTGTTTCCTCAATGATTGCTTCTTGGGAAAATTCGACGACTAATTTGTCAAAATATTTTTCCAGATAAAAGACCACGCACGCTAAGTGATAGCAATCGAATTCTTGTGTACAGTTGCAGATTGAATCGACAATTTCAGACTCGCGTCTATCAATCTCAATTTCAGAGGAATACACCTGGTCAAAGTTCCCTTGAACCTGCGCAGAGAGTAGTACAGAACCCTCATCCACTTGTTTGACCTTTGCCGATCGCACTGCTTTTTTTTCAAACAAAGCCCTGCCTTCAGACAAGTCCGAAGGGGAAAAGTTCTTTTTGAGCTTGCGAAAGTTAAGCATTCTCTCTCCTGATTCCAGTATCAAATCTTTATATACATATCGTTGATTCGAGAAAAAGTCACTCTTTTTTTAAAAAATTGTTGAATTGAAATTTCAGCCGCGAACGCAAGTGAAAATTTTAAAAGAATTGCGAGTTAAGGAACCTCTGATCAACTCAGGTTAATGATATTTTGCATGAATTTTTTC
>SLOH01000125.1 GCA_007132595.1 Waddliaceae bacterium
TCCGGTTTTTTTACTCCCATTTCTTTTCTTTTATCTTCGGATTTCTTTCTTCCTCGCTCGCCTCGATTATCGGTTTGAGTTTCGCTGAAAACAGCACGTGGGAGAGTCCCCCCTCTTGAAACAGAAACTGACTGACTCGCTCCAACCACTCGCGATTTAAAGATCTTTGGACGAAGGAAAAGATAGGAGAGATCGCTCTCCAGATGTAGACCATCGGTTTTGCGCTATTCATTTGGAACCACATTTTGGAAAGGCCGCTTTTTTCAGCGACTTTCTTTTCTCGGTAGCCAGCCTCTTTCGAGGCTCTGATAAACTTTTCCGGAGCAGTTAAAAGATGATGCACACTGTAGTAGAGACGTTCATTGAAAAGCGCGCTTTCTTCAATCATAAACTCAGTTTGAATTAACTTCGCAAGGCGCAATGCCGGATCTTCCGTTCTGTAATCAAGCGATGAGGAGATGAGAATCTCTCCCTCTTCCTTTAGAATTCTTGCAAGCTCCATCATTAAGAGCCTTTGCTCTTTGGTCTTTAGCTTTGCAATTGAGCGAATGCACAGAACATAGTCGTATTCCTTGCTTTCAAGAGTGATCCTCGGTAGCGCATCGCTTGTGTTATCTAAAGATTCAGCGCAAACACCGCGCTTGACAAGCTCACCAATGAGATACATGTCTTTCGAACCAATATAGGCGATCTTTTTATCCGGAAGTGCGCTCGGAAGAGCTAAGAGAATTCGATCGGCTTCAATCTTTTCAATCCCTTGGACTTGCGGAGCTTCGGAAGCGCTTGTTTTTTTGACCATGCGTAATTGATTCATTTTATAACTCGTGTAGTAGTTCGTAAAGAGTGAGATCTTTTGGACACTCGGTATACTCCTTGTTGATGAAGAGTCGAAACCAAATCTCAAGTGTCAAGATGAGCCAGAGCTGTTTAAATGCGCGTTCACTTTGGGGAAATTTATCGATCCGCCGCTTTAGCCACTCTTCAGAAATAATACCCGTCTCCACCAGCGTTCCGCTCAGCAGTAGGGTGAAATACCTCTGCATGTGACTAGTCCCAAGCCAATCGCGCAAGGCAGTGATATAATTCGGATGGGTGAAATCCAGCTCTTCTCCTCGGAATGTGTCGCTAATCAATTGATTTAAATAAAAGTTTGGAGACTCTTGGCAGGCGATGTTCTGCTCAAATTTTCCCGCCAGCATGCAGGCGAGCCTCGCATCAAGAAACGGCGTATGCCACACGACCCCTTGGGCTGAGAGGAGGCGCTCCCACTGGATGGCGTAAAAATCGGGAATAATCGTTTTCATATTGTAGTAGAGAACTGACGCAAGCGATGAGGGAAGTAGGTTTAGGTGCTCGAGATTCTGTAGGTGCGTCTTGATATCAAAAATTTCAGATAGTTTAGGAGCGGCTTTTGTAAGCTCAACAGAGTTGATTTTCGAATACATTTCAATCCCGACAAAGTTCCAGGGAGGCATCTGTTTTTTTCTTAAGAGAGAAAGAGCCCATTTCGGGTGGATCGTTTTGAGAAGCGGAGCTATCGCATATCGAATCAAGAACTGTCCCAAGTCCGTTAGAGTCGTTTTGTCTATCACCGTATCTTTCATGTTAGCGTATTTCGATTGCGGCGACAGGATGTCCTCGCACCCATGTTGAGAGAAAAGCGTGCCGGTGATCGGAGCTGCCATTTCACCCAGCTTGTATTGGATCAGGGCAAGGGGGGATGAAATCGGTTCGTCGAGATTCCAAACGACCGGAATCAGTTGATCCAGATACGTCTCTTTTTCTAAGTAACGGGTATGATGCGAAATATCAAGAGCTTTTGCAACGTTGGCCGCTCGATGGATAAAATCGTTGGATTGCCCCTCATAACCGATAGAAAAACTGTGCAAGTTTTCTTTAGAGACATGTGCCAAGAGAGACTGTCCAAGAAGAGCCGAACCTAAGTTGCCGACTCCAACAAAACCTACCGCATCGTCTGTCGAAATTCTTTGGGCGACCGCTTGATGTAGAGTTTCATCGATTGAGTGAATCAGCTCTTGATCAAGGCTTTTGGACTGATTGTCGAAGCACTCGTAGTAAGACCAGTACTGAATGATTTTTTGGAAACCATCTAAATCATACTGCAGATAGTGGCCGGCGGGGAGTTTATTTACGCTCTGGATGATTGAAAGTTCAAGGGGAGTGGATCCTAGGTAAAGATAGGCAGCAACAGCTTGTGGATCCGGCACCGCTTGAACAAGCTTTGACTTAAGCAGCGCCTTAATATGACTTGAGAAAATAAAATGGGTATCATCATGGTACCAATAGAGGCGTTTAATCCCGATGCGATCGCGCGCAAGCAATAGACGTCTTTTGTTTCTGTCGTAAATAAAGAGGACAAACTCGCCCTCAAGTTTGCAAAACAGCTTGGAATTCCATTCATGATATCCATGGGCAATCACCTCGGGTAAAGTGCATTCATCAATCTTATAGCCCTTGCCTTTAAGCTCTTGTCTAAGCACATCGTGGTTGGTAATCGAGCCGTCAATGCCGACGATGATCCCTTGCTTTTCATTAACAGCAAGAGGGCTGTCACTGACGCCTAGCTCCGTTTTATCAAAAACACCTGAATCTATCGACCCATCCGGCTGAATCACCGTGAGCATATGATCGACCAGGTGATCAATATGATAGACGTCCGGATAAGTAATCCCTGCGATCCCCGGCATAAATCTCCTATCTAAAAGAAGTATGTCCCTCTAAAAACTACCCCATGAATTGTCATGGCTGAAGAGGGAGTTTGATGTAATGTCGGCTGAAAGTTTTCAAGATCGGCATTTGGTCGTGAAATATTGACCCAGTGATGCAGCTCATAGCCAAAGTCCCATCGAAGCCAGGCGCAATCAAGAAAGCAAGACTCGAAAGAGAGACCGGCACCTAAATGGATTCCACCGATCGGATTGCAATGATCGTGATCGACATTGAGGACAAGCACCCCTTCTCGAGTTTCACTGCTAGTTGGAATATTGCCATCCGGGAAAATATTATCAAACAAACGCTCGGTTATTTTAATATTTCCCTCAAGAAGCGAGCCTGCGCATTGTGTGTAGAAATACCACTTTCCCATCAAGGTGAACTGGTACTCAACGCCAGCGTGAACGCCAACGGCAAAGTTGTCATAATTGGAGCGAATCAAGCGGTCTTCTACCTCCATACCGGACGCATTTTGCCCCACAAACTTAGTCTCAAATGTTTGATCTAGCCAAAGCGCGCGAAAGCCAAATAGCGGGCGGATATTGCCGCAGCCATCTATCTCAAAATCATTTGTCAACAATACATCAAATGTTTTGTAATCGACTTGATTTCTTGATTCTAAGAAGACAGGTGCACCGTTCACATTTGGAAACTCTCGGAATTTTCCATTTGCGGATTCAGAAAAAGAGGTGTAAACCGCATAGATGCCGCCTCGACCCTCTCCGAACCGGTAGCCAAATAGAGCGCGCCATCCAAAATCCCAATCATAATTTGTATAATCGACTGTTGAAACAGGCGTTGCATTCTCAATCTCTGTCTCCACTCGAATTGCCGGCCCCTTCTGAGCAATGGTCCAGTATAGCGTGTCTTTTCCAAAAACAAAGCCGCAGTTGTCTTGCCAACTCCAGTTGCAGTCAAATGGCGAATCTGCACAAAAGCCACTGAGATTCAGCGTCAAACCCATTAGAAAAGCAATAAGTATATTTTTTTGTCTCATGACCTCTACCCTGAAAAATAATTTTACGTTATATCTGCTTTAAACAGGAAATGCAAATGACTTTTATCTTTGAGCAAATTAAAACTGGCGGCGACCGAAACTTTGGCTATCTGATCGGAGACAGAGAGAGTCAAAGCAGCATCGTCATTGACCCTTCCTATCGACCGGAACTCTTCGTTGAAAGAGCAAAAGCGCAAGGGGTAAATATTCAGGCGATATTTAACACCCACTTGCACAGCGATCACACGAATGGAAATACAGCCGTTCAGAAGCAGACAGGAGCGAAGATTTTTCAGTTCGGCAAGGACCTTGAAGAGGGGAGCGTGATTAACGTTGGACGCTATGACATCCAGGTGCTTCACACCCCCGGTCACACCGAAGACCATGTGGTTTTTTACGAACCGAAGTATCAGCTCGCCTTCACAGGAGATCATTTGTTTGTTGGCAAGATTGGGGGAACTAGCAGCGAGGCGGCAGCCAAGCAGCAGCATGAAAGTCTGCAAAGGCTACTGACTGAACTTCCGGAGACTTCAACCGTCTGGCCCGGACACGATGTGGGATGCAGGCCCTCCTCTACACTCTATTTGGAGAGCAAAACCAATCCGTTCTTAGTTGCTGAATCACTCGATGCGTTTCTTGAAATGAAAGAGAAGTGGGCAGACTATAAAAAAGAAATGGGCCTCAAATAGAGACCCATTGAAAGGAAATACTGAATCATTCAGATATTCCTAAAAGAAGAGGCTCAATTTCAGAGTGCCGCCGTGAAGCATAATTGAATCATTGATGATGCCTCTTGCATCGCCAGACTCAAAGAGATCGTGCGTCCCTTCCGTTACGGAGAACCACTGGTTGAACTCATATCCAAGGTCAAGTCTAAATCGCATGAGAGTGTTGCATAAACAGTAGCAAGACTCCCAGCCAATCCCGGTCCCAAGAGAAAGGCCGGCAATCGGACCGCAATGCTTGTCGCTTCTCACCACTTGCTCAAGCGTATCAGACGTATGTGTCGATTGAATCTCTCCATCTAACAGAGAGGCAGAAGAGGACTGCCAGAAACTAAATCCACTTGTCACATCCCATCTGTAGTCAAGACCCGCATACATCCCTTTGGCAAATAGCGCGCTTTTTTCGGTGACATCATCGGTGACTGTGTTGCTTGGAATCTGCTCTGACTGCGATTCAAATCTCTGATCGATCCAGAGCGCCCGGAATCCAACAAAGGGACGAAGCTCGCTCCAGCATGTAAAGTCGCAAGGATTTTCAAATACGATATCCGCTGTGCGGTAGTCAAGAGATGCTTTTCCGCTATAGATGATCGATTGCTGTTCCTGGGTACCTATCGCCGCTTGGGTAATCACCTCGACGCTATCTTTTGTCGTATTGCTCCAATAGGTGTATGCAGACCGAACCACCCATTGATTTGTGCCCCCTCTGTACCCCGCATGCAGACGGAAGCCGGGAGTCCAGCCATGATCAAGCGAGTATCTGGTAAACCCTTCATCTGATACTCCAGGTGGATTATCTGGAAAAGTGCCCTCTATTGTGGCAAAATCCAATCCTTTTTGTGTGGCTGTCCAGTAAAGAAGTTCGCCCGCTAAAAAGGTCCCGCGCTCATCGTCGTAGTAAATGCTTGCGGCATGCGCGCACTGGACGCTTGCAAGGATAATAAAAAGAAATTTTACGGTTGTATTTCGCACGATTTGACTCCAAAATAACGATTAGAACCATCATTCATACTTGGAATAGGGATAAAAGTAAAGACTCCACTCGGTAGAGTCAGATTTACGTGAGACGCTTATTTCAAGACGGGCGGATTGGCTTAAACGCGGCGCTGCAGATTTGAAAGTCCAGGAGAAACACACTGCGCTTAATTTTACCCTTAGGAACCCCTGATAAACTCAGGTTTATTAAATTTAGACTGAATTTTTTCTGAAATTTGAAAAAACAATCGAACTTAACTACTTGATAGTTAAGTGAGTGCGTTTTTGTCGAATTTAGGGAAAAAGGCACTAAATTTAAAATGCTGAGTTTATCAGGGGTTCCTATGATCTCATTTATCCCCCAGAGGGTGAGGGAGGAGTTGCTTCATAGCATGCGGAGATGCGCTCAAATGCGCTTTGATAAATATAGTTAAATGTTTGATCGATCACAACAGGGTTTGTCACACCGTTCTGTAAAAGAACGCCCGTATAGATTCTTCTCGCCTCTTGATATAGTAGCTCAAATGCTGCTTCTCGCTGAAAGGGGCGACGCATGGGGTTTTGGCTCATCGCCCTTGCGCGCGCTGTGATCGCTGCCGGCAGGCGCCTTTGCTCCCTGTTTAAATCCCCAATGATCGGATACCATAGACTTTGCGAAACGTTTGATAGAGAAAGAGCTTCGCTAATCGCTTTTTGACTAAAAAAATTTTGCTGCAACTCCCTAAAACAGCCGGGCGTATCATCGAAGGAAAACAGATGCGCGGCAAAGAATAACAAAGGACAAAGAAAGAGTTTCATGAATTCTGATTAACAAACAATCCTTATTGTTCACAACTGAATTTTTTGATATAGTAAGAGGTTATGCTACTTGATGGAAAAGCACTTGCAGTCGAGATTCAAGAAGAGCTAGCTGCACAAGTGGGAGCTCTAAACGGAAGGCCGCCTTGCCTTGCGGTCATTTTAGTCGGTGAAAATCCGGCCTCGAAGATCTACATCTCAAGTAAAATCAATGCCTGCCAAAAGGTCGGGATCCACTCTATCTTTGAAAAACTTCCAAGCAACATCACGGAAAAAGAGCTCCTCTTCAAGATCGAGAGTTTTAATCACGATCCCAAAGTTGACGGAATTTTAGTTCAACTCCCCCTACCCGATCAGATCAGTCAAGAAAAAGTCATTCAAACAATCAATCCAAACAAGGATGTCGATGGCTTTCATCCATCCAATTTCGGCAAAATCTTCACAGGAGATCCTAGCGGATTTGTTCCATGCACCCCAGCTGGCATTCGCGAGCTCTTACTACGCTCTAATGTTGAGACAGAAGGCAAAGAGGCGGTGATTGTCGGTCGAAGCCACATTGTTGGCAAACCGATGGCCGGTCTTTTGATGCAAAACGGGCCCGGCGGCAATGCGACTGTCACCCTTGTGCACTCTAAAACAAAGGATCTCAGCAGTCACACAAGAAGAGCCGATATTTTGATCTGCGCCCTTGGAAAGCCGCACTTTATCAAGGAAGACATGGTCAAGGAAGGGGCAACTGTGGTTGACGTTGGCATTAACCGCATCATTGACAAAAGTCACCCCAAAGGGTACCGTATTGTCGGCGATGTTGATTTTGCTCGCGTAAAAGATAAGTGCTTTGCGATCACACCCGTGCCCGGCGGCGTCGGCCCGATGACGATTGCAATGCTTTTGAAAAACACCATAAAAAGCCGTCTGCAATCTTGAGATATCTTACTTTTCTTCTCCTTCTTTTCGGATGTCAAAGCCAGCCGCCCGAGCCTGTGATATTTTCAGGCGTTGCGATGACCATGGAGTATAAAGTCATGGTGGGAGCCCCTCTGTCCAAAGTAGACAAGGATAAGGTTCAAGCGATCATCGACCGAGAGTTTGACCGCATCAACGAAACTTTCAATTCCTGGAACCCTCATTCCGAGCTCAGCCGATTTAACCGAATGAAAGCAGATGAAAAGATTGTGCTCTCACTCGAACTATCGCAGTTTTTTACTTTCTTAAAAGAGATTGTTCAGCTGACCGACGGCCGTTTTGATCCGACGATTGCACCGCTTAAAAAACGGTTCGTCGCCTCTTTAGAAAAAGGAGAGCTTCCGGATCAAAATGAGCAAAACTTCATTTCCCAGGCTGTTGGCTGGGATAAAATTCAACAAAATGAGACCACGGCCTATAAATCCCACGATCTGACGAGTCTTGACTTAGGAGGCATTGCGAAGGGATATGCGATCGACTTAATCACGGAGTCTTTGAGGGCCGAAGGGTATCAAAATGCGTATGTTGAATGGGGCGGAGAGATTCGAGCCGTTGGCGAGCACCCGGCCGGAAGGCCCTGGCGCATCTATATTCGCCACTTTGAAACCTCCGATCCGCGCCAAGCGCTTGCTTTAGTCGACCTTAAAAACCGCGCAGTTGCGACAAGCGGAGATTACCTTCAACAGTGGGAGGGGCCTGAAAGCAACCGATATACACATATCATCGACCCCAAAACAAAAATGCCGCTTAAAATTTCCAAAAGTAGCATCTCAACAGCGACTGTTCTTGCCGAAACAGCAACTCTAGCCGACGCTCTTGCGACCACCTTAATGCTCTTTGAAACAAAGGAGCAAGCCATCCGCTGGATCGAGTCAGTGCAAAAGAAATACCCCGATATTCAGTACTGGGTTGCCACTCGAGAAAACTCTAGCAGCGCTCTTTGACGGCGGCAAGAATCGATCTATCGAGCCTCAGTGAAATTTTGGGTCGAATTTCTTTCAAGATAGTCAAAATGATTCAGGGATTTTGTTTATCCCCTAAAATCCACATCAGTCCAGTAGAGCGATTGGGGTTTTAAAGTGCAATTACCCCTTGCTTTTTCTTTCTTCTGATCCTCCTGGATGTTTTCCTATCTTGAAAAAAAATTTCCGATCCTTCATAAGTTTGAGATCGAATACCATCATATACAACAAACTTAAGGAAAGTGCGACCGTGACTGCATCTTAAGAACTTAAAAGCGGTAAAACAAACCTTCGTCGACTGAGGCTGCAAAAGCTGAGAGATAAAAGCCAAATCAGCTCAAGCGGGAAATTAAACAAAGAGGAACTCCATGCAAATCGAGCACAACGCGTATACCCCATTAGAGAGTGAAGATATTGATCTGAAAGAGGAAGAAAGACCTGAAAAGAAAGAGTCGCACCTCAAAGTAGACGAGCTCAAAAGTCGTATCCCCAGCCCCGTGCTTGTAAGTGAACCACTATTGAAAGATTCCGGTCTTAAGAAAAGCACTTCTTCTCCAGAACGGCTTTCTCACCAACCAAGGCAGCTATCAGACGAGATTTCCGCCGCGGAGATTGAAGAACTTTCAGAGATATTAAACTCAAATGACGATTAGCGAAGAGAAAACAGTCACTCCCATGATGGCGCAGTGGGAGGAGTGCAAGCAGGCTGCTCAAGACGCCGTTCTTTTCTTTCGTATGGGAGATTTCTACGAGGCGTTTCATGAGGATGCGAAGATTCTGGCACAAGAGCTGTCACTCACCTTAACCAAGCGGCAAGGCATTCCAATGAGCGGTGTCCCCCATCACAGCAGTCGCGGCTACATTGATAAATTAATCGAGAAAGGATACCGCGTGGCTGTTGCCGAGCAAACAGAGACACCCGAGCCGGGAAAGAAACTTGTGAGCCGAGAGGTCATGCGTATTGTCACACCCGGCACAATCATCGATTCCGATCTTCTCACAGACAAAGAAAACAACTACTTTCTCTCGATTATTCAAGTCGGCTCTATCTTTGGCATTTCCGCGCTGGATCTTTCAACAGGTGAGTTTCGCTTACTGGAAGTTGAAAGCAAAGAAGATCTTCTTAGCCAACTTCAACGATACCGTCCAAAAGAAATTTTCACTTCAAACCATTTTTTCGACAAACATTTAAGTATTTTCAAAGAGCTCAAGCAAAGCTTCAATCCTCTGGTCACAAAAGTAGAGGCTTGGCGTTTTGGCCATGAAGTGACCTACACCTTTTTACTTGATCACTTTTCTGTAAAATCACTTGAAGGTTATGGGGTTCACGGCAAGGTCGCTGCCATTAACTGCGCGGGCGCGCTTCTTCAGTATATTCAAGACTCTCTCTCATTGCCAATCGATCACATCCAAGGCCTTTCTGTTGAGTCCTTAAGCGAATTTATGGTTCTTGACCAGACAACAAAGGCAAATCTTGAACTTGTCAGATCCCTTAGCACCGGCACAAGAAAAAACACCCTGCTTGAAATCTTAGATGAGACCCAAACAGCAATGGGGGCTAGGCTTCTGCAGCAGTGGGTGCTTCAGCCCCTGCTTTCAACAGAGCGTATACAAGAGCGGCAAGAGGCGATTCAAACATTTGTACAA
>SLOH01000080.1 GCA_007132595.1 Waddliaceae bacterium
GAAGATTGAAAAGGCGGCAAATGACGAGATGTATCCGCTTCTCACGTACTGTCGAAAACTTTTGACCGAAAGCGACACGCTCATTCATCGCGTGCGCTTGACCGCAAAACAAAAGCAAGGTCTGACCGAGTATCTTGAACTGATCAACCAGCTGAGCTTGATCGAACAGCAGTGCTCGTTAAAGGAGCTGATTCGGGAGACAATTCAACTGAGCGGCTATCTCGAAGAGCTCAAGAAAGATCCTGAAACGCTTGATGATCGCAAAGCAAACCTCGATGAGTTGATCGCAAAAGCTGCCGAGTGGGAATGTTCAGAAGAGACGCCGTCCCTTGGCCTTTTTCTTGAAGAGCTCTCCTTGCGAACCACGCTTGACGAGGCGAAGGGGGACGACTGCGTCCAACTGATGACCCTCCATAACAGTAAAGGCCTGGAATTTACCGTTGTTTTCTTGGCCGGCCTTGAGGAAAACCTGCTGCCTCACGCGAATAGTTTAAGTAATGAGACCGCTCTTGAAGAGGAGAGGCGCCTTTGCTATGTGGGGATGACGCGCGCAAAAGAGCATCTTTTTTTGACTCGGTGCCGCTTTCGGTACATATGGGGCAATCTTAACATGCAGAGACAAAGTCGTTTTTTAAAAGAGATACCCCAAAGGAAGGTCTGAAAACTTCAGGTTAATGAAATTTTGCATGCATTTTTTCTAAAATTCGAAAAAACAATCGATCTTAACTACTTGATAGTTAAGTGAGTGCGTTTTTATCGAATTTCAGAAAAAAGGTGCTAAATTTAATAATCTGCGTTTATCAGGGGTTCCTTAGATAGCAGATGGATGCTTTTTTAAAAATGACTCTTTCAATTGTTCTATGATTTCTGGATCATACTGCTCGACCCACTGATCTTCTCGACTATATCGAACGCCTAAGTAGTCCACGTTAATCTCTTTGGCAAGCTGCTCCATATCGGTCACATTGCAAGGAACATCGTCGATAAAGATGATTTTATTAAAGACAAGACTCGTGACAAACTCCTTAATGCTGTCACTTTTATTCGGACAGCCGCCACAAAAAAGGATCTCACCCGGGGGAAACTCCACACCGATTGACTTCAGTTGTTCGCGCGTGACATTTTCAAGCTCAGATGGACGTCTGGTAATACCAAATAGAGAGATTTTTTTTCTTTGCAGTAGACGGATCCAGTCAGGAAGAAAAGGGTCAGTCGGAATCATTTCAAGGTGAGGCTGCAGCAAGTTCCACTCGCTTCCAGCTCTCTCTTTAGCCTCCTGAATGGAGATCCCTTCTTTTTCTGCAATCGCAAGAGTTTCAAACCAGATATGCTGAGCACTTCCCAACATCGTTTTGGGACGCATCACCGTATTGTCCAAATCAATCAGAACAAGGGTGTCGGAGTCGATCAAGGGTGTGAGGCTAAGAACCTCATCCTTTTCGATAATTTCACCAAAGAGTGAAGAAAATAAACTAATTACAAAAATTAAATAAATCATAAACGGAAATGATACGTGAAGCTCAATAGAAAATCAAGGAACCTCTGATTCACCTGAGTTTGTCAGAGGTTCATTCTTACACCAAGAGAAAATTGAGGGGCCACTTGCCTTATTCATATCTCTTAAGATACTCTTATCCCCTTGAATATGATAAGAAAAACTTTTTTCGCATTTGTCCTAGTCATCGCCTTGCCACTTGGAGCTTCCGAATGGTACATCAAAGACCCATGCTGCAACTTATTTGACAACTTAGAGCGCGTCAATTGGATCAATGAAGCCAATTGCCAGATCCCTGTCACATATAACCACCTACTGCAAGGCGGCTATATTCAAATGCCATCTACACGGGTGGGCGCCGAAGGGGAAATTGGTTTTGGCTATTCGCACGTCCCTCCCTACTACAACTGGAACGCGCGCGTCCAGCTTTTAGATCGTTTGGAGATCACCATTAACTATCGCATTTTTCGAGGCGTCGAAGATCCACTCTTAAGTCAGTTTGGATTTGGGTGGTTTTCAGACAAAGGTGCAAATGTCAAGTTTGTTGTTCTCGATCCGAGTTGGTGTAACTACTGCTTGCCGGGGATTGCGATCGGAGCGAATGACTTCATGGGAACCAAGTCGTTTGAGGGACAATATATTGTATTTACGCAAATTTTCCCCAGCTACAACCTTGAAGTTAGCCTCGGACTGGGACCGAAAAGGCTCACCGATCTATTTGGAGGGGCGCTTTGGATGCCGTTTTGGAGGAGTAAAGAGTGGCCGTATCTTCGAAATTTGGGATTTGTTGCGGAATGGGATCCTGTCAGATATCACCGAGATTACCACGAACCAAACCCGTTTGGACGCGTAAAGAACTCATATATCAACTGGGGCTTAAAATACCGTCTCTATGACTTTCTTGATTTCTCTTTCAGCCGTATTCGGGGAGATGCCTGGGCAGCCTCCATCTCCGGATACTATAATTTCGGCAAAAAGCAAGGGTTTTTCCCAAAATATAACGATCCACCTCCTTTTTACAGCTCCCCTCGCATTCAATCAATTTGTCTTGATCCATTGGAAGATCAGTGGACATGCGACATCAGCGCAGCATTTTGCGAGCAAGGATTTGAGGTCCTAGATATTTGTTTAAGCGAAGATGCCTGTGAAAACCAAACGCTTCGTATTAAATTAATCAACAACACTTGGAGCGAAGAGTGTGAGGTACATCGAAGGATCACCCCTCTTATCGCCACTTTTGTTCCAGAGAGCATCTCCCACACGATCGTCACATTAGAAGAGAGCGTGTTTGCAATTCAAGAGTACCACTTCCCAACATGTTTTGTGCGCGATTACGAAAATCGAAAGATCTGCAACTATGAATATCGACTTCTCACTCCCTATAAGAATGTAGACTGTATATATGCCAATCGGTATGAACAGCTGTATCATCAAAATAAAGACGCTTGGAACATCTGGGTACTTCCACGCACCAACACCTTTTTTGGCAGCTCTAAAGGAAAGTTTAAGTACTCTCTTGGAGTCGATGTTAATGTGACAGGATACCTTTTTAACAAGGTCTACTACTCCGTATTGATCGGAAAAAATATCATCAACGATCTAAAGTGCTTAACCGGTGTCGATTTGCTCAATCCATCACAACTGCCGAATGTGCGGACAGACACCCCTCTATACTTAAAAAATGACGGGATTATCGTTGATGAGATGTACGCCCAGATCAATCACAACCTCGGATGCGGAATTTATGGTCAAGTCACTGCCGGTCTTTTTGAACCTGCCTATGGGGGCGTTGCCTTTGAAACTCTTTACTACCCGGTCGGCTCGCGTTTTGCCTTTGGTTTTGAGGCAGCCTTTATGAAAAAACGGCAGTATACCGGGATTGGCTTCACAAATAAAATCCGTCAATTTGACGGGTTTAAAAAGGAGTATTTTGGTTTTAAAGCGTTTCAGGGATTCTTTAATTTCTATTACGACTTTCCTGTCTGTAATATAGATGTTCACATCAAAGCGGGTAAATTCCTTGCAGATGATTATGGCGCGCGTTTTGAGGTTGCCAAGTCCTATCCGTCCGGGATGCGCCTGTTTGCTTGGTATACCGTGACAAACGGAAATGACAGGCTCAACGGGCGCACATATTATGATAAAGGAGTCGGTGTGACCATGCCGATGGACTATTTTCTCACCTTCAGTAACCGCAAAAAACTCACCTACAGCATGTCCGCATGGCTGCGCGATGTGGGCGCTCGTGCTTACACAGGAGATGATCTTTACTGGATTATCCGCGACCAGCGTTAGGGAAGGTCTGAAAACTTCAGGTTAATTAAATTTTGCATGAATTTTTTCTAAAATTCGAAAAAACAATTGATCTTAACTACTTGATAGTTAAGTGAGTGCGTTTTTATCGAATTTTAGAAAAAAGGCGCTAAATTTAATAATCTGAAGTTTTCAGACCTTCCTTAAGAACTTAGCCACTCGGGGAGCGGCGTAACTGAAGATAAGATCCGCACCTGCGCGCTTAATCGAGAGAAGCGACTCGTAAAACACAAGGTCCGGATCGATAACCCCATTGTTTGCCGCAAACATGACCATTGCATACTCTCCACTGACATGATAGGCGGCCAAAGGAAGTTCTGTTCTTTCGCGTATTTTGGCAAGTACATCAAGGTAGGGAAGAGCAGGTTTCACCATCAGAATATCTGCCCCCTCACTTTCATCTAACGCGCACTCTAAAAGCGCCTCGCGCCTGTTTGCGGGGTTCATCTGATAGGTCGCCTTATTCCCAAATTTAGGAGACGATCCAAGGGCGTCGCGGAAAGGTCCGTAAAAAGCAGAGGCGTACTTTGCAGCGTAAGAGAGAATGCCGACATTTGAGAGCGAGGAGTCGTCAAGCGCCCTTCGAATCGCCTGTACGCGCCCATCCATCATATCGCTTGGCGCGACCATATCCGCCCCAAAACGGCCGGAAAGAATGCTCATCTCACACAAAATTTCAACTGTTTCATCATTGAGAATTTCGCCCTTTGCATTGACTAGACCGTCATGTCCATGATCAGTGTAGGGGTCAAGAGCAATATCGACCATCACGCACATCTCCGGACAGGCATCTTTAATTGCCGTAATCGCATCGTAAATAAAAAAGTCCGGATTGAGCGCCTCGCTTCCTAAGCGATCCTTTTTATTTGGAGGAACAACTGCAAAAAGATCGACAGCGCGAATCCCCATTTGATAAAGCTCCTTTACTTCCAAGATGGCAAGATCAACGCTTTGACGAAAGATTCCGGGCATGCTCTCGACCGGCTCTTTTCTCTCGGTTCCTTCGAGAAGAAAAAGAGGGAGCACAAAGTCACTTGGATGAAGATGCGTCTCTTGTACAAGCTCGCGAATCGCAAGCGATCTGCGGTTGCGCCTGAGTCGCTTTGTAATTGAAAGATTATCGCTCATGATCCTTTAAATCGTAGCAGGTGTTTTTGTTTTCGACTAGCTTTTGAAACGAATTTTTTCTTGGGATTGGAATAAAAATCTGCTAGCCTATCTAATGATAAATTAATGAAGAGCACAATGAAAGAATTAAACGTAGGCGACTCCATCCCAGACTTTGAAGTGGTCGATCATGAAGGAACTTCCTGCAGCAAGGAAGATATCTTAGGCAACCCCCAAATCATTTACTTCTACCCGAAAGACAATACCCCCGGATGCACCAAACAAGCATGCGCATTTTCAGAGAAAATCGACCTTTTAGACGATATGGGCATCAGCTTGATTGGAGTGAGCCCGGATCATGTAAAGTCGCACAAAAAGTTCATCGAAAAATACACTCTTCCATACACGCTCTTCTCTGATTCTGAGCGAATCATGGCTGAAAATTTTGGAGCACTGAATGAAGAGAGAAAAATCATACGATCGACTTTTTTGATTGACGAGGAAGGTGTCGTACAGTGGATTGAAAAGCCGGTCAAAGTAAGCGGCCATGTTGACCGCGTGATCGACGCTATCTATCAATTGCGCCGGGAAAACAAGCCGGGATTTGGGACAATCAAAGAGCAGTACGGCGATTTTTTAACTTTAAGTTTCGGCACAGATGCAAATATCGATCACAATTCTCACGAAAAATAACGAAAAAACGATTACCGAAGTCCTTGAGCCTCTTGCTCAATTTGATGAAGTTCTCATTTTAGACACCGGATCTACAGACAGCACGCTGGAAAAGGCAAGTCAATTTCCCAATGTAAACATTCATCACTCGCCTTTTACAAATTTTGGCGCTTTAAAAAACAAGGCAGCAGATCTTGCCGCCCATGACTGGGTCTTTTCCCTCGACAGCGACGAGGTGTGCTCAGATATGCTCCTCCATGAGATCAAAACAGCGAAGCTAGACTCAAATTGCATTTACTCTATTGCGCGTAAAAATTACTTCCGAGGGAAGTGGATCAAAGGGTGCGGGTGGCATCCCGACCGTGTGATGAGACTCTACAATAAACGTTTCACCGCGTTTTCAAACGACCTCGTGCATGAAAGTCTCATCTCTCATGGGCTTAAAATCATTAATCTCAAAGGATCTCTGATCCACACCTCCTATGAATCGATCCAAGACTTCTTACAGAAAATGCAAACCTATTCCAACCTCTTTTCCAGCCAATATCAGGGGAAAAAGCGCTCTTCCCCTTTAAAAGCCGCCTTAAGAGGACTCTATACCTTTTTCAAAAATTACATTCTTCAAAAGGGATTTCTTTTAGGAAGGGAGGGCTACATCATCTCTCGCTATAACGCGGAGACCACATACTACAAGTACTTGCTTCTTTGGGAAAAAAATCAGTTAAACCAGTAATTGCCTAGCAATTTCACGGTGACCCGAACAAAAGGCGAGGCTTTTTAAGTCCTTTCGCTCTCTCCACTGAAAGCCTTTGATATCGGGGGCTTTCCTTGCAAAAAAAAGACAGGGAGTGAGAGTGACCAGGTATCTTGTAAAGCTATGAGTCAGCGAGGGAAGCGTTCGGATGGGAGCTAAGTCCAAAGAGTACTTTGAGGCGGCGCTCTCTTGTATCTCATCTAAACAAAACTCTTTTAATTCTGTTTCAATAAAGGGAAAGTAGTGCAAATCCGCCATGATCCGACCCGCTTCCCCTCTTTGAATCAGATAACGATCTTCATGAGAAATGATCAGTGCGGCTCGGTGAAGAGACGTCGGGACAGTTTTTTTCGAGTTGAAAGGAAGACTTGCTTGCTTGCTGTGTAAATTTGCATGACAAGAGCGTGCCACAGGGCACCGCTCACAGCTTGGCTGCTTTTTACATATGATAGCGCCAAGTTCAATTAACGCCTCCGAAACAACCCAGGGCTCACGGTCAGGAAGAAGCTGCTCTAGTTTGTTGCGAATGGAGTTCACTGTTGATACTTTGGAGATATCGTCTTCAATCCCAAGTAAACGAGTCATCACCCGAAGAACATTTCCGTCAACAGCTGCAGATTTATGATGAAAGGCAAAATTTAAAATCGCAGCAGAGGTGTAGGGACCAAGACCGGGAATCTGAAGCAGCTGGCTTTTTGTCTCAGGCAAGCTCCCTCGATAATGCTCCATTACATATTTTGCTCCCTTATGGAGATTTCGTGCTCTGGCATAATAACCAAGGCCCTCCCATTTTTTTATCACCTCATCTATGCTTGCGCTCGCTAAAGCAGAAATCGTTGGAAACGCCTCCATCCATCGATAAAAATAGGGAATCACAACTTTGACTTGGGTCTGTTGAAGCATAACCTCAGAGACCCATACGGCGTAAGGAGAGGGGGATTCTCTCCACGGAAGGGAACGCTTTTCCCTTTGAAACCAAGCCTTAAGCCGGGATAAATCGAGAGAGTTCATGAAGTAGCAGCTTTGCCCTTGATTCCCAAGTGTGCGCCTCAAGAGCGACTGCTTGCGCCTGTTTCACACTTAAGATGCGTTTTTCCTCATCATCAAGCAGCTCTTGCACGGCTTGATTGACATTTTCCTCTTTATCATAATAGATAAAGGTATCAAATGCACTTAAAAATGGATTGGATGCAGTAACAACAGCAGCTCCTGCAAGCGTTGCCGCAAAGATACGCTCATGACCCCCATTTGTGACCCAAAACGAGCTGTTGAGCGCAATTTTGCTCTGCTTCAAAATCTCAAGACCATCCGCGAATGGAACGCTATCGTGAATCACGACATTCTCTTGACCGCCGACATACTTTTTCCAATCGCCCGACCCAAAGATATCAATCTTTATCCCTTTTAGCGACCGAATCAACCGGACACGATCGCGTCCGCACACATACTGTTGAAGTGCATCGAGTGCAAGTAGCAAGTTGACACCTTCTGCAGTCGCCTCTTTCGGATCGCCGATTTGACTCATAAAGATGTTAAAGTAATTTCCGCCCCCATTTTGAAAAAGCACCTCAATTGTCTGCTCAAATGCTAAGCGCCACCTTTTTGGATATTCGCGCATCAATTTCTCATAAATCTCTTCATAGTCAATACAAGAAGCGAGCATCGTCACATCAAAAGAGCGGGCGCTTTTAGGTGGAGTTAAAAGACTTGCTTCTGCGGCATGAGGTAAAAAGAAGGTATTTGAAAACCCGGTCTCTTGAAACAATTCCTCCGTCCATCTGTCTGAGCACGCAATAATATTATATGGAGATTGTGTCAAACGTGTAAAATGCAGAGGCGGCTGCACGAGCAGACAGACATGGGGGATTTTGACCATGTCGCATAAAAAACGGCCGCTGTCATCGGGAAGAAGTCCATTGAAAGAGAGGGTAAAGTCGGGTTTATCTGAAAGAAGCGTATGTAAAAATTGCTTTGGATCGGAAGAGTTTGGCTCCAATACACGGCAGATTGCCCCTTCCATATTCAGTGCATCGCAAAAACATTTTGTCATGTGCGCAAGCGCGCCGTATTTATTGCTAGGGGGTAAAAAAAGATCTATTCGCATGAGAAAAACGATAGACGGGGCGCTACATTTTCATCCACCCTTTTCTATCTCCAAGTGACTTTCCTTTGCGCTTTTTGAGCCCTTTTTTCTTTTTGACTCCTTTTGCCTTTTTTTCGCTATCCTCTGAGCCGCCGCTGACCTTATCTTCCAACTCTTTGCGGCGCTTCTGGATCCGATTCCACTCTTTTTCTGAAAAATTTTCAGGATTGGCCAACAAATTCTCTACGTCCTGCGGAGTTTTCCCCGCTTTATCGAGAAGAGACTCAAACTTATTTTGCATATCGTCTTGCCAAGAATGCATTTGCGCAAGCATTTTTTCGATATCCGCGTCAGATGTAGCTGATTCTTTTTTTCGCTCTTGAGGCATAATGCCATTTTGGATAAAATTTCCACTCCTAAACTTATTATACCAAATTCCCAAGGAAACTTCCAATGACACTTCTTGGAAAAAAAACAACCTACCCCAATCGCTACTCTCCTGAGCTTCTTGACTCTATTCCACGAAAAAAAGGACGAGACCTAATCAAAATCAAAACCGTAAACTTTCAAGGTGTCGATATTTGGAATGCATATGAAATTTCCTGGTTAAATCCGAAAGGCAAGCCCGTGCGAGCGGTCGGCAGGTTTACAGTCCCTTGCCTCTCTTCGAATATCGTTGAATCAAAATCGCTCAAGCTATACCTCAATTCACTCAATCAAAGTCCATTTCAGTCGATTGAGCACGTTAAAGAGACCCTGGCCTCTGATTTAAGTGCTGCTGTGGAAGCAACCGTAGAAGTTGAGCTCTTTACCCTTGAAATGTTTGAGAAACAAGATAAGCCAA